>JACQNR010000131.1 GCA_016202975.1 Acidobacteriota bacterium | reverse complement strand
GCCTGCCTGGTCGACCAGCTTCTCGGCCAGTACATGGCGCACGTGGTCAGCCTGGGCCACCTGCTCGAGCCCGCTCACGTGAAAACGACGCTGGAGTCGATCTACCGATACAATTACCGGCAGGATCTTCTCGAGCACGAAGCCGTACAGCGCATCTACGCCGTGAACGACGACGGCGGCGTGCTCATTGCAACCTATCCTTCCGGCAAACGTCCGGAAATTCCGTTTCCTTATTTTACGGAAATCTGGACAGGGCCGGAATACCAGTTCGCCGCGCACCTAATTTACGAAGGCATGCTGGACGAAGCGCTGACGGTGATCGAAACCGCGCGGCGACGCCACGACGGTGAGCGCCGCAACCCCTGGAATGAGCCCGAGTGCGGCCACCACTACGCGCGCGCCATGTCGAGCTGGGCGGTGATTCTCGCCCTCAACGGTTTCCACTACGCGGGGCCGGAGAAGAAGGTGATTCTTACTCCCCGCACGCGCGGCTCGAACTTGCGATCGTTCTGGATGCTTCCTTCGGGCTGGGGAAGTTTTTCGCACTCAACGTCTGCTGCGACGCAGACGTCGGAGATTACAGCGATCGAAGGGAAATTGGCACTCGGGAGCCTGGTTCTCGGCAGCGAGGGCAAGACGCGTGCCGCGGTGAGGTTGGGAGAAGAAGCCGTCAAGGTGAAGGTCGGACGAGAAGGAAATTTCGGGCGGATTACCTTCGGGCGCGAGCTAGAGATTTCACCTGGCCAGCCGCTCACCGTGACCCTCGGGGCCTGAGGATTCTTTCGCGGAGAGAACGCACCAAGTAATGTAACAGCGACTCATCGCCCTCGCTTGCGTCTTCCGGCTCTTGCAAACTCTCCGTCCCTGCATTAGGCTGAATTCTGGCCCTCGAGCGGGGGTAATTCAGCGGTAGAATGCCAGCTTCCCAAGCTGGACGTCGCGGGTTCGATCCCCGTCCCCCGCTCCATCCTTTCAATTATTCTTGGAGGTGCCGTTTTGCCTCTAGGGCGGAAATTTGAGCGCGACCGACACAATTTCCCTTTTCAATTTCGACGAGGATGTTTCTCGCCATTTGACTCACCCGAAAGCTGGTACAGAATGTTACACAAAGTTCTTGTGGGGTGGTGATGTATTCAACCCTTCATGTTCTCGTCCTTAGTGTGTTCGTATCGCTCGCATTCAGCCAGACAACACAGCTGCTGCCTGTATCTACCGGTTCGGTTGAAGGGATCGTTGTCAATGCCGCGACCCGCGAGCCTCTCAAGAAGGCCTGGGTGACGTTGGAGAGAGCGGATGGGCAAGGAACGAGCCTCGGGGCCCTTACAGACGCAACGGGTCGATTCGCGTTGAAAGACATTGAGTCTAGGCATTACCGCCTTTCGGTGGAGAGGAACGGATTTGTGAGTCAGTCGTATGGGCAACAAGTTCCAGAGTCAGCAGGGACCGTCCTAACCATCAGTCCTGGTCAAACGCTTCGAGACGTTCAGGTCGCGTTATCTCCTGGCGCGGTAATCAGCGGACACGTTTATGACGATGATGCGGAAGCGGTGGTCAACGCCAGTGTCACGCTAATGAGATTTGTTTATCGGGGAGGGAGAAGGCAACTCCAACCGCGCGGCTTCAGCCGGACTTACGACTTAGCGAGTATCGGATCTTCGGCCTTCCGCCGGGGACCTACTACGTTAGTGCGCTCTTCGCAGGTTGGGGGAGGCCGCCCCTTGCCGCCGGGGCGACCCCGGCAAGCGGGGGCGGAGGCGGCGAGGAGATGGGTTACGCGCCGACTTATTACCCCGGGACAAACGATCTGGGACGCGCCATCCCTGTCGAACTGAAAGCGGGCGAAGAGGTGCCGGGATTAGACATCAGCTTGCTCTCCACCCGCGCGGTTCTGGTTCGCGGTCGCATCCTGAATCCCAGCACCGAAAAGGGGAAATTGCGGGCTTGGGTCGTAATAATGGCACGGGAATCGAAAGTTCGATCATTTTCACCTACGGCCCAGACGAATGTTGATAATCCCCAAGGGGAGTTCGAGATCCGCGGGGTTGTACCTGGTTCGTATACACTCATTGCCAATTCCTGGACCGGCGAGGAGGTTTATCAGGCCCGAATACCAGTAGAAGTTGGCCCGTCCGACATCGAGGGTCTGATTATCCCTCTCGGGAAAGGGGTGGAAGTTTCAGGACGGGTGCGATGGGAGGGCGGCGATCAGTCAACCCCCGACCACAAGGCGCGAGTCATGCTGATGCCCCGCGATGATATGTTCATGATGAGGAGCGCAATGCGGGAAGCCAACCCGGATGGGAGCATTGTCCTCCAGAATATTGCGGGCGGCGAGTACAGTCTTCAAATCGACGGAGCGCCGGAAGATTGCTACCCTCGATCGGCCCTGCTGGGAGGCGAAGACGTGCTGGCAGACGGTGTCTCGATTACGATGGGAAGAGTTCGCGGGGCTCTCGAAATTCTGATGGACTGCGCAGGCGGAATTTTGGAAGGTACTGTTGCTAACGATCAGCTCAGTCCGATGCCTGGCGCGAGTGTCGTGCTGGTTCCAGAAACTGACCGCCGAGGGATGCCACACCTTTTCAAAACGACAACCACCGATCAATACGGCCGCTTTTCCATCCGGGGCGTCGCGCCCGGTGAGTACAAGGCTTTCGCATGGCAGAAACTTCAAAGCGGCGCCTATCAGGACCCTGACTTCCTCCGCCGCTATGAAGACGCGGGCAAACCAGTTTCCGTGGGGGAAGGCGCCAAGCTTGTCATTCAGCTCCGACTGATTTTGACCGACAAGTCTCCGCGATAGCCGCGGGTGGCCCATTCACGCCGAATTTTGGCCTAGGTGCGCCAAGGGGCTGTAGAAATCCCTCCCATCCGTCAGTGAACGGCAAGCTGGGCTATTTTCTTGATGGGCTTGGCACGCTCCGAACCATGCGGATTGCGGCACTCTGTGCAACGGTTTGAGGCGACCGGTTGATTGAGGTGCGCCTTCTGGATGGACGCCGACGAGGCATCGTGGCATTTCCGACAGAGTTCCGGCTGGCTTTGAACCAGATGGAAGACGCCTTCGGGTTTCTTTGATATTTAAGCGGCGTGCACAGCACGCGTGCCATCGCCGACTCGGGCGCGCCAGCTAAATTGTGGCAGATCCTCGGGACCGGCCTCGAGAAGTTCGAACTCGAAGTTTGGCGGCAGAAGAAGATTCCTGTCGCAAATACACGGGGACAGTTCGGCCCCGACTCGCTGGACCAGTGCGCCATGATGATCATCCTCATGCTTGCGCGCCATTGGCAAGAAACCCAACTCAACCTACGTGAATCGCGAATCTACTCTCCCATGGGCAAGGAACTGGGAGGCGCGCGGCTTATCTTGCTCAGCATTGGCGCGAGCGCCTAGGAGCTGGCCGCGCGAGCCAACGCATCTAAGATGAGAATCTCGGCAATCGATGTTCGTGAGGTTTCGGAAGCGGAACGGCGCGAGTTTCGGTTGGGATTGATCAAGTCCACGGCGTCCCTGATCAATGTGGCGAGCGGCGCGCTTGTGACCAAGTATCGCTGTACCGGAACCTGGCCAAAGGCCGCCTGGCAGGAGCGGGATTGGATGTGTTCGAGTCCGAGCCACCCGATCCCCAAGATCATATCTTCATGTTGCCGAATGTTGCCGCCACGCCGCACATCGGCGGCGGGACAGACGGCACGTCCCGCCGCCGAGGCCAATGTGCGGCGGCAAATATTGACCGTATCGCGCAAGGCTTGGAACCGCCGTACCAGTTAAGATGTAGAGCCACGGCCATTCGGTGGTGCGCTAGTACGCTAACTGCTTCATCCGGAGATGCGATCCGATGAAAGTTCTGATCACCGATTACGCATGGAAAGGCCTTGACCCGGAGCGGGAGATTTT
>JACQNR010000130.1 GCA_016202975.1 Acidobacteriota bacterium | reverse complement strand
GGTCAAAATCAAAACCAACACTTTGTGAGGTACGGATTGGTCGGTCGCGCCCCCGACGCCTCGGATAAAGCGCACTCCCGAAAATGTCAAACTTCTTCTGCCACCCCGGCAGAGCCGGGGGATCTCCTAACCGAATTAGCACGAACTTGGTCAGTTAGAGATCTCCTCGACAGGTTGCACGGGGCGAGCCCCTCTCACCCTCGGCGACTGCGATTGGGGTTCGCCCGCGTGCATGGCCAGGTTTCCTGTGATTGAGAGATCCACTCTTAACATTCGCTTCGTCAGTTTGCCTGCGTCGACGCTACTCCGAATAAAGTTGGCGCGGCAAGTTGCATTGACTATTTCCGAGAATTTCGTCTGCGGTGAGCTATGGCTCGATTCGATCCGGTTTGCACCTGGTCCCCTAGAGTCCATGCCGGCGCGGCCGATGTCACGAGCGCTGAAATCACCCCTAAGATCTCCGAACTTATCGCCAGGCAGCCTTGCCGATGCCTTCAAGGTGCTGGACGAATGCTTGGTTGATGTCCCCGCCTACTACTTCGCGGAATCAAAGCCATTTTTAGGAGGAGACTGATGACGGGTCAAAGAACTGGGAATTTGTTGCTCGCGTCGGCGGCATTCTTGATGAGCGTCGAGCTTGGGTTTCCGGGTACGGCATCCGGCAGGTCCAAGGGGTGGTCGGGAAAGGACTTGCGCCGGGTCCATACGCTTTACGTCTCGCCACCTTGGGCGGAGAACCGAGGGAAGAACTTCGATCCGCGCAAGTATGTCCGCGACCTTAAGACAGCAGGTGCCGGGACTATTGAGTTCTACCTGAAGGATCACCACGGCAACGCATATTTCAAGACTGCGGTTGGAAATTTCGATGGAAAGGACCTGCTGACCCCGCTGGTCGAGGAAAGCCACGCCCAGGGAATGAACTTCGTCGCCTATTACAGCGTCGGCTGGGACAATTGGGCATTTCACAACCATCCTGAGTGGCGGCCAGAAAGCCCCAAGGAGACCACAAGGATAGACCTCTTTCTAAGCGTGGATGTGCAGTCGGGTTATCTTGACTACATGCTTCAGCACCTCAAGGACATCGCCGCGGCACCTGTGGACGGTTGGTTTCTGGATGTTTGTTGCGGCGGGCCGGCGTACGGGAACAGCACAGCGGAGTCGCAGCGCAGGATATACGAAACGATCAAGCACCTTCGTCCGAACTCCCTGGTTACTTGGAACAGCGCCGGTGGAATGGACGAGGAACTCAACAAGTACTCGGACTTCTCTTCCATGGAGGGCTGGAGACCTGAGGCGCAGAGTTTTGTCTCTAGATTCATGCGGAGGTTGGACAAGCCTTTCACCGTGGAATCCCCGGGGAGCTACCTCGGTTGGGCCGGGTGGGCTCTGAAGCCCGCGGCGCTGCTGCAGTTGGAGGGTGCGGTGGTCTCGGCCAACGGGGGTGCGCTGGCCGTGGGTCTGAATCCGTTTGCCGACGGCACGATCAACCCAGCGGAAGTAACTAATCTCGGCACCCTCTGGAAGTTTATCCAAGAACGGGAGGAATACTTTATCAACACTAAGCCGGCCGCCGAGATCGGCATTTTGTCGCCGTCGGGCTCTAAGACTTGGTGGACGGAGAGTTGGTGGTTGGCAATGCAGGGCTTGCATGAAGCGCTCTTGGACTACCAAATCGACTTTGGAGTGGCCAGGGCTCAATCGGATTTTGAAAAGTATTCCCTGTTGATTCTGCCAGCTGACGGGAAGCTTTCAGGGGCCGAGCTGGAGCGGGTGATCCGGTTTGTTGAAAAGGGCGGCAAGCTATTGGCACTGGGGAGGAGTTTTGCAGGCTTGGAGAAGGTGCTGGGGATTGAGGTGCAGGGCTACGGAGAACTACCTTACACGGCCGCGTATGCTGCGCTGAAGGCGCCGGAGTTGAAGCGGAATATTCCCGACTACCCGGTCCTGATCCGGGGAGGAGCCATCCGTACCAAGGCCACCACGGGAACTTCTCTGGCCAAGGTGATCAACCCCATCGCGGAGTACACGCCCCACACCTTTTTTGGCTGGAGCTACCCCGGCCCAAGAGGGTTGGGAGCGAATCCTCCCGGCGAGGAGACCGGCTACGACATGATTGTGAAGAATCGCTATGGGCAGGGCGCGGCAATTTATGTGGCCGGCCTGCTGAGCGAGGATCTAGGTAGTACGGTCGCCGGGCAGCACAACGCCGCGACCTGGTTGAAGCAGCTTGTGGCCAATATGGTTGACATGCTCCTTCCCGACCGGCTGGTCGTGGCCAGCGCCCCGCCTGGCATCGAGCTGGTCACCAACTGGCAGGCTAACCGGCTGGTTGTGAGCCTGATCAACTATTACGCCGCGCTGCCAGGCCGTTTCAGTGTGGGCGATGACCGGATAGCCAAGGCTACCGGCATAACATTACGGGTGAATGAGGCCCGTGTCGGGAAACCGGCGCGCGTGTTCATGCAGCCAGGAAACCGGGATTTGACGTGGGAACGAAAGGACGGCTGTCTGGAGATCACGGTCCCGGATTTTCTGATCCACGCGTTCGTGGTCGTAGAAAGCCATAGTGCACCCGCGTTTCTGCGGCGCGACAATTTCGAGCTGCGGAAGAGCCCCATACTGGTCCCAGACGTTCATTTTGTGAAGCAGCTGTACGACGCCCGTGGTGGTTATCGTGGTGAACTGAGGCGCCCCGGTGTGGCTTTAGCGGGACGGGGACCCAGCTGGGACGATTTCGGGAAGAAGAAATCCATCCTGCTGGATGCCTACCGGCCGAGCCGGTTGCCCATGTCGATAGACCCGGTCTTGTTGCTGGAAGTCCGCAAATGAAACATGCGTCGAGCAGGTCCTTGTATCTACGTGGGCCATTGTTCGACTCGGCCGTTCGAATT
>JACQNR010000129.1 GCA_016202975.1 Acidobacteriota bacterium | reverse complement strand
TTGCGAGCCCACAGGCTGTATTCACCTTTCGGAACAGTGACTGTACCGAAGACCAAGTCGGTCCCGGCAGAGAAGGTCGCCGATTTGTCCGCCCCCAGCCGCCAGACGCCGCCCGCAGGGACTTTTTCCAGCATCTGGTCCACGCTGCGACCCTTGAGCGAGGGCCGGCCGTACTCCACCGTGACCGCCTGCCCCTTCAGCATGACTTTTGCCGTGCCCCGAGGGTTGCCCTGCGCGAGCAGCGGCAAGGCGGAAAACACCATCATCACCGCAAAGACAAACGGAACGATCTGCCGTTTCATTTCGCCATCCTCCTTGAAACTGGTTTGTGCAATGGAATCTACCACGATTGGACGCCCGAAATTCAACATCGTCGGGCATTCCGGAATGTCGTTAGCCAACAGTCTGTCCCTCAATGTGTGCTTCGCGCACTTTGAGTCTCTTACGTGGGTGGCGCAGATTCCGCTTTTGGATGTCTGCGATTCCCAGTGCGCGATTATATCTTCCCTACCAAAGGATTATTGGTCTTCCTTTGCGAGGTGCGCAAGGAAATCTTCAAGCTGCGAGGGGAGTGGCGATATGAGAGCTAACGATTCGCGTGAGCGCGGATGCGAAAACTGGAGCGCCGCCGCGTGCAGGAAAGTGCGTTCAAGAGTCGGCTCTTCCTTGCCGTTGAGGCGCAGTTTGCCTGGCGCACCGTAGAGCGTGTCACCCACCACCGGATGTCCAATCGATGCAAGATGCACACGAATCTGGTGGGTGCGGCCGGTGAGTGGCATGGCTTCAAGCAGCGTGAAGTGCGGGAAGCGCTTCACGACACGATACCGAGTCAAGGCGTCGCGCGACGTGAGCCCGCCGGCCCTCATGCGCACACGCCGAACGGGATCGCGGCCGACGGGGCGCGCGATCTCCCCGGAGTCCTTGGAGACGCGGCCGTGCACCAGCGCCAGATAGGTTTTGTGTATCTCGCGCGACTTGAACTGCGCGGCGAGGGCACGGTGCGTCGCGTCATTCTTTGCCACGATGACGAGGCCGGAAGTCATCTTGTCGAGCCGGTGGACGATTCCTGGCCGCAAGGCTCCACCCGCCGCCGATAGAGAACCGACGTGGTGAAGCAGCGCGTTGACCAGCGTGCCGCTCTTCACTCCCGCGCCCACATGCACCACCATGCCGGCGGGCTTGTCTACGACCACCAGGTCTTCGTCCTCGTAAACGATGGAGAGCGGCAGCGCCTCGGGAGTGGCGCGCATCTCCTGCCGTTCCAGTCGGACTGAAACCAGCCCGCCCGCCGCCACGATTTCTCCCGCCTTGCGCGCGGGACGGGACCCAACCATCACCAGGCCACGCCGGATCAAATCCTGAATCTGGCTGCGGCTCCAATCGTCAAGCCGCGCCGCAAGAAACACGTCGAGGCGTTTCCCCGCCTCCTCTGGTGCTACGGCGAATTCGCGGGCATCAATCATGAACGTGGTAGGGGCACGGCGCGCCGTGCCCCTACAAATCTCTACTCCGACTTGAAAAGGTGAATAACCAAGAAAAATGCCCCGACCACGATGGCGCTGTCGGCGAGATTGAATGTGTACCAGTGGTAGGAGCGGAAATAGGCGTCGACAAAGTCCACCACAGCGCCGGTGCGGATCCGGTCGGCGAGGTTACTTAATGCGCCACCGAGAATCATGGCCAGCCCAAGGCCGGACGCCCAGTCGAGATGTTTCGACCGCCACACCAAATAGAGAACTATCCACAATAGCCCCAGAGAGATCGACGTCAGCAGAGCGGTCTTCCATGCCGCGGGCGAGTCTGAAAATAGTCCGAAAGCGACGCCGGTATTCGTGGTGTGGGTGAGGTTGAGAAATCCCGGGATGACGGTGACGAGGGTGTGCTCCGGAATCGTCCGCGCGACGACGGCCTTGCTCACCTGGTCAGCGATAATGACCGCGATCGCCAGGGCCGCGACGAGCCAGCGCGGGAAAGACCTCGCGGTGTCTGCAGCAGCGGAAATAGATTCGGGGTTCGTAGCCACAGAATGATTTCCACCTGGACGCGATGACCTGACTGGAATGGACTCGTTATCTTTGTACCGCCATCGCCCCCGCCCTCACCCGTCCGCCAACAGGAGGACACCCTCTCCCGGAGGAAGAGGGCTGAAACCAGAAGAAACTTCTGCCCCACTCTCCCTCCGGGAGAGGGGCGGGGGTGAGGGGCTCTTACGATTTTCTCGCCTCCGATCGCGCTAACTGAGGCTCGACTCAATCTCCTTGAGAGCTTCCGAGCACCGTTCGCAGACCCTGGGATAGCGTGCGTCCCGCCCCACGAGTTCGGAGTAATTCCAGCAGCGGTCGCACTTCTTGCCGGACGCTCGAGCGATCTTGACGCGCAAGCCCGGCAACTCGCTCTCCATAGCCTCATCGAGCGAGCCGCCGGCCAGTTCCACTTGTGACACGATAAAAAGATAGCGGAGATAGGATCGGTATTGCTCGAGGAGCGCGGCGAGATCGCCTTGCGCCTGCAGGATGACCCGCGCTTCGAGCGAGCCGCCGATTTGCTTGGCGACGCGCGCGGTCTCGAGCGCCTTGAGGACTTCAGCTCGGACCGCGGCGAGTTGTGGCCAATTCTCCAGAGCCTTGAGATGATTTTCCGGAATTCCCTCCCGCAACTGTTGGGAGGGCGTAAGCGTCGCCATGTGAACGCTCGCCTCGCGAGGCGCACCGTTCGCGAGAGGTGGCAGGTGCGACCAGACCTCATCGGCGGTGAAACAGATGAGCGGCGAAATCGCCCGCACCAGCGCGTCGGCGACGCGGAAGAGCACGGTCTGCGCGGCGCGGCGGCGCGCGGAGCCGGGCGGCGCGGTATAGAGCCGGTCCTTGATCACGTCGAAATAGAACGCGCTCAAATCCACGGTGGCGAAATCGTAGAGGGTTCGGTAGACCTTGTGGAAAGCAAACTCCTCGTAGGCCGCGCCCACCTTCTCCAAAACTTCCGCCGTCCGCGCCAGCGCCCATGAGTCTATTTCTTCAAAAGCATCGCCCGGAACCGTGTCGCGGCGCGGGTCGAAGTCATAGAAGTTTGCGATGCAATAACGAAACGTGTTGCGGAGCTTGCGATACGCTTCTGAGAGCCGGGTGATCATCTCTTCCGAAATGCCGATATCCTCACCGAGCACCAGCGAAGCCGCCCAGAGTCGCAGCACTTCCGCCCCGTGAGTCTTGATGATGTCCATCGGCTCGATCACGTTTCCGATGGATTTCGACATGGCGCGGCCCTGGGCGTCGAGCACCCAGCCGTGCGTGAGCACCTGCCGGTAAGGCGCG
>JACQNR010000139.1 GCA_016202975.1 Acidobacteriota bacterium | reverse complement strand
TCAAACCCGATTTGAAGTCTGGACTGCAGCGGCCCGAAGAGCGCGGCGCGTGCGGGCTGGGTTTCGTGGTGAACATTGACGGGCACAAGTCCCACGACATCATTGTCAAGGGCATCCAGGTTCTGATTAACCTTACCCACCGCGGTGCCTGCGGGTGCGACCCGGAGACGGGTGACGGCGCGGGCATCCTGATTCAGATTCCGCATGCGTTTTTCGCGCGGGAGGCGGCGCGGCTGGGCTTTGCGCTTCCTCCGCCGGGAAAGTACGGCGTCGGAATGGTTTTTCTGCCCGTGGAACCGCACGAGCGCTTGCACTGCGCGGGGATTCTGGAGCGGGTGATTCGCGAAGAAGGGCTTTCATTGCTCGGCTGGCGCGACACTCCCGTCGATGCCAGCGGCATTGGCCGCGTGGCGCGAGCCACTCAACCCTACATCGAGCAGGTCTTTGTTCGGGCCCCGTCGGGAATGGACCAGGACACCCTGGAGCGCAAGCTCTACGTGGTGCGCAAGCGCGCGGAAGCGGAGGTTGCCGCGTCCGACCTGAAGAACAAGGGCAGCTTCTATCTTCCCTCGCTCTCTTCGCGGACGATCGTGTACAAGGGGCTGCTGCTTGCGCCGCAGATTTCTTCCTTCTACGGAGAGCTGTCGGACCCCGAAGTTGCGAGCGCGATTTGTCTGGTGCATCAGCGCTTTTCGACCAATACGTTTCCGACCTGGCCTCTTGCCCACCCCTACCGCTACCTTTGCCACAACGGAGAGATCAATACCCTGCGCGGCAACGTGAACTGGATGCACGCGCGTCAGTCGGTGCTGGCCTCTCCGCTCTTTGGCAACGACATCAAGAAGATCGACCCGGTCATTCAGCCGGGCGGAAGTGATTCGGCGAATCTCGACAACGCCGTGGAACTTCTGTCGCTCGCCGGGCGCGGGCTGGGGCACGTCATCGAAATGCTGATCCCGCCGGCGTGGGAAAACGATCCCTCGATGCCGGAAGATGTGCGGGCGTTCTACCAGTATCACGCCTCGCTCATGGAGCCCTGGGACGGGCCCGCGGCGCTCGCCTTTACCGACGGCCGCGTGGTGGGCGCCAAGCTCGACCGCAACGGACTGCGGCCCAGCCGCTATGTCATCACTTCCGAGGGCATGGTGATCCTGGCGTCGGAGGCGGGCGTCCTGCCCCTCAATCCCGAAGACATCCGCGCCAAGGGGCGGCTTGCGCCCGGGCGCATTCTGCTCGTCGATACGGAAAAGGGTCGAGTCTATTTTGACGAGGAGCTCAAGGCGGAGCTTGCGGCGCGCAAACCCTACGGCGAGTGGCTCAAGGAAAACCAAATCACGCTCCACCAGCTTCCCGCCCCGGCGCGCGTTCAAACCACCGACCATGAAACCATCCTGATGCGCCAGCGGGCCTTCGGCTACTCGGACGAAGACCTGAAAACCATCATGATGCCCATGGCCACGAACGGCGAGGAACCGGTCGGCTCGATGGGCACCGACACGCCGCTGGCGTGTCTCTCCGACAAGCCGCAGCTGCTCTTCAGTTATTTTAAGCAGCTCTTCGCGCAAGTGACAAATCCTCCGATTGACCCCATCCGCGAAGACTTGGTGATGTCTCTTAATGGTTACATTGGTTGCGAAGGCAACATCCTGGACGAGACGCCGCGCAATTGCCATACGCTGAAGCTGCCCCATCCCATCGTGACCAACCGCGACCTCGAGAAAATTCGCCGCGTCAGTTGGGGAGAATTCCTGGCGATTACCATTCCGATGCTGTTCCGCGTGGATGGCGGAGCGGAAATGGAGCGCGCCATTGAGGATCTGTGCCGGAGCGTGGCGCTGGCGGCGCGCTCGGGCTATACGGTGATCGTCCTTTCCGACCGCGGCATCGACAAGGACTACGCGCCCATCCCCAGCCTGCTGGCCCTTTCCGCGGTGCACAATTTCCTGGTGCGCGAAAAGCTGCGCAACCAGGTGGCGATCATCGTCGAATCGGGCGAACCGCGCGAGGTGATGCATTTCGCCCTGCTCATCGGCTACGGCGCGAGCGCGGTGAATCCTTATCTCGCCATCGAGACGCTCGAAGACCTCTGTAACCGCCAATATTTCCCCAAGGAATACGACTGGGACAAAGTCCTCAAGAATTACCTGAAGGCCATCGACAAGGGCCTGCTCAAGGTGTTCTCCAAGATGGGCATTTCCACTCTCGCGAGCTATTGCGGGGCGCAGATATTTGAGGCGATCGGCTTGAGCCAGGCGCTGGTGGACAAATACTTTACGGGCACCGCGTCGCGCATCGAGGGCGTGGATATGAACGTCCTCGCCCGCGAAGCGGTGATGAAGCACGATCTGGCCGTCCGCCCGCCCGCAGGGTCTGAAACCGAGCTGGCCATCGGCGGCGCCTACCAGTACCGCGTTCAGGGCGAGCGTCATCTGGTCAATCCCCTCACCATCTCGAAGCTGCAGCACGCCGTGCGGCAGTCGAATCCGCAGACCTTCCAGGAATTCTCGCGGCTCATTGACGACCAGAGCCAGTCTCTGATGACCTTGCGCGGAATGCTCGAGTTCAATCCTGTGAACGAGCCGGTGCCGCTGGAGGATGTCGAGCCGGCGGCCAATATCGTCAAGCGCTTCGCGACGGGCGCGATGTCTTTCGGGTCGATTAGCAAGGAGACTCACGAGACACTGGCCATCGCCATGAACCGCATGGGCGGCCGTTCCAATACCGGCGAGGGCGGGGAAGACGAAGAGCGCTTCAAGCCCGACCCCAACGGCGACCTGCGCCGCAGCGCCATCAAGCAGGTGGCCTCGGCGCGCTTTGGCGTGACGACCAATTACCTGGTCAACGCCGACGACCTTCAGATCAAGATCGCGCAGGGCGCTAAGCCCGGCGAAGGCGGACAGCTCCCCGGCCACAAGGTGGACGAGATCATCGCGCGCGTCCGCCACTCCATCCCCGGCGTGCAACTGATTTCGCCGCCGCCGCACCACGACATCTATTCCATCGAGGATATCGCGCAGCTCATCCACGACCTCAAGAACGCCAATCCCCAGGCTCGCGTTTCGGTGAAGCTGGTGGCGGAGGTGGGCGTGGGAACGGTGGCCGCGGGCGTCTCGAAAGCTCACGCCGACGTCATCCTCATCAGCGGGTACGAAGGCGGGACGGGCGCTTCACCCATCAGCTCGATTCGTCACGCCGGCATCCCGTGGGAGCTGGGGCTGGCGGAAACGCAGCAGGTGCTGGTCGCGAACGACTTGCGCAGCCGTGTGCGGGTGCAGGTTGACGGCAAGCTCGCCACCGGCCGCGATGTGGCCATCGCCGCGCTCCTGGGCGCCGAGGAATTCGGCTTTTCGACCATGCCGCTGATTACCCTCGGCTGCATCATGATGCGCAAGTGTCATTTGAACACCTGCCCGGTCGGAATTGCGACGCAGGACCCCGACCTGCGCAAGAAATTCGCCGGGAAGCCCGAGTACATCATCCGCTTCTTCTTCTACCTGGCGGAGGAACTGCGCGGCATCATGGCCAAGCTCGGCTTCCGAAAACTGGACGAAATGGTGGGTCGCGTCGATTGCCTGAAGAAACGCGAGACGGTCGACCACTGGAAGGCGAAAGGCATCGACTTCTCACAGCTTCTTTACAATCCTCCCGCGCCCAGCCAAGTGGGCCGCCGCTGCCTGATTTCGCAGGATCATGGCCTCGATGGGGCCCTTGACCACAAGTTGATGAAGTTCGCCAAGCCGGCACTGGACAGCCGTGTTCCGGTTTTCCGCCGCCTGCAGATTCGCAATATTCACCGCACGGTGGGAACCATGCTGAGCGGTCAGGTCGCCCGTCGGTACGGTTCCGAGGGCCTTCCTGAAGATACCATCCGCTTCAAGTTCAGCGGCACGGCGGGGCAGAGCTTTGGGGCATTCCTGGCGCGCGGCGTCACGCTGACTCTCGAAGGCGACGCGAACGATTACGTCGGCAAGGGGCTCTCCGGCGGCAAACTAATAATCTACCCGCCGCGCAAGTCACCCTTCCTGCCCGAGGAGAACATCCTGGTGGGGAACGTCGTCCTCTACGGCGCGACGAGCGGAGAAGCCTTTTTCAACGGCATGGGAGGCGAGCGCTTCGCGGTGCGCAATTCCGGCGCGACGGCGGTTGTGGAAGGAGTGGGCGACCACGGCTGCGAGTATATGACCAAAGGTCTGGTCGTGGTGCTGGGCAAAACGGGGCGCAACTTTGGCGCGGGCATGAATGGCGGCATCGCCTACGTGCTCGACCGCACCGGAGATTTTGCCAAGACCCAGTGCAATCGTGCATCGGTGGACCTCGAACCGGTCACCAAGGCCGAGGAAATTGAAGCGCTGAGGAAGCTCATCGTGCGCCACGGGGAGTACACGGGCAGTCCGCAGGCCAAGTGGATTCTGGCCAATTGGGACGAGATGCTTCCCAGGTTCGTCAAGGTGTTCCCGCACGAGTACAAGCGCGTTCTGGGCATTCCGCGCGCGTCGGTTCCGCTGCCCGCTCCTCCGGCCGTTAAACCTGACCAGGCGGTGGTCCGTGGGTAAGGTCACAGGTTTCAAGGAATATACGCGGGAAGCGCCCGCGCGCCGGCCGGTGGCCGAGCGCCTGGACGACTACTTCGAAGTCTATCAGCCCTTTCCCGAAGAAAAGCTCCGCACGCAGGCGGCGCGCTGCATGGATTGCGGCGTGCCGTTCTGCCAGACGGGCTGCCCCGTCAATAACGTCATCCCCGACTGGAATGACCTTGCCTACCGCGGCCGCTGGAAGGAAGCCATCCGCATCCTTCATTCCACCAACAATTTTCCGGAGTTCACCGGGCGGATCTGCCCCGCCCCGTGCGAAGCGGCCTGCGTGCTGGGCATCAACGAACCCGCCGTCACCATCAAGCAAATCGAGAAAACGGTGATCGAGCGCGCCTTCGAGGCAGGCTGGATCGTTCCTGAGCCGCCTCCCTTTCGGACGGGCAAGCGCGTGGCGGTGGTGGGCTCCGGCCCCGCCGGGCTGGCCGCGGCGCAGCAGCTCAATCGCGCCGGCCACGCGGTGACGGTTTTTGAAAAGGCCGACCGCATCGGAGGCCTGCTGCGCTACGGCATCCCTGACTTCAAGCTGGAGAAGCGCGTTCTCGACCGCCGCCTGCGCCAGTTGGAGCAGGAGGGAATCGAGTTTCGCACCCGCGCGCACGTTGGTGTAAGCGTTCCTGTCGAAGATTTGAGGCGGG
>JACQNR010000124.1 GCA_016202975.1 Acidobacteriota bacterium | reverse complement strand
TCCTCGGACGGGGTGCGACTGCTTCGCGTGGCAGACGCCCAGATGCCTCTGCGGGTTGTCTCCGTGATCCCGCCGCCCGATATCGTGGTCACTGCCGAGCCCCACGAGGTCACCATCGAGCCAGGTGGAACCGCGGAATTCACGTTCCATGTGGAACGCAAGAATAACTTCACCAGCCGCGTTCCCTGCAACGCGCTGGCATTGCCCCCCGGCGTGACCATCGACAATACGGGCCTCAACGGCGTGCTGGTCGTCCCAGGCAAAACCAGCCGGACGGTCAAGCTGACCGCCGCCAACTGGGCGCCCGTCACCGAACAGCCGTTCTTCGTCGTGACGCAAGTGGAGTCCAATTCGACCACTACCCACCCCGCCGCGCCTTTTGTTATCCGGGTCCGGCCCAAGACCCTCGCCGCTGCTGCGGCCACGAAGTAGAGGCAAGTTGTAGGGGCGCAGCATGCTGCGCCCCTACGTATCATTTCGCATGCGCAAACACCGATTCCTTGGCCAGCTCCAGAACCGCGACCGCGTGCTCGGGGCTCACCGTCGGAAAGTCCTCTAGGAAATGATCGAGCGTATCCCCTTCCTCGAGGTAGTCGAGGAGAGTTTGTACCGGAACCCGCGTGCCCGTAAACACCACGGCCCCGCTCATCACCTCATCCGAACGCGAAACTAAGGGTGTGGGTAAAGCCATCTTACTTCTCAGTGTACCGCAACAGGCTTCCGCATTCATCAAATTCGATGTATGCGCCACCCGCATCAGCTTCATCGGCTTGTTAGGCGGCGTTGGTTCCGGTGTCCGGCAAGCAACGACGCTGTCACCCCGGCAGCCAAGATCAGAAGAACCACGCCCAGCAGGTAGAAGTTAAAGTGCTTGCCGAGCGCGAGCTTAAGCCACTCCGCGACGAACATCTTGATTCCCACCACCATCAGCACCAGCGCGAGCGACACTTTCAGATAGCGGAACTTGTTCAGCATCCCGGCCAGCGCGAAATAGAGCGATCGCAGGCCGAGTATGGCGAACACATTGCTGGTAAACACCAGGAAAGGGTCGGCTGTGATGGCGAAGATCGCCGGGATTGAATCTACCGCAAAGATGAGGTCCGTGGTCTCCACCATGATCAGTGCCAGAGCAAGGGGAGTGAGCATCAACGTGCCGGGCCCGGTCCACGGCCTCGTCCGGCATAGCGGCCATACCGGGCATCTCGCTCTCATGGGAGGTCGGCGCTCCGGCGCGAACGACGAAGTGCTCCCCATGAAACTGAGCCGTGACGGGGAATAAGCGTCGCGTCAGCCGCACGACGATGTTCTTATTCGGGTCGGTGTGGTCGGTCTTCAGGACCAGCATCTTGATCGCCGTGAGGATCAAAAAGGCGCCAAAGACGTACAAGACCCAGTGAAATTCGGCGATGAGTTTCGTGCCAACGGCGATCATCACACCGCGCATCACCAGTGCGCCCAAAACCCCCCAGAAGAGAACACGATGTTGGTAGATCGGCTGTACCGCAAAGAAGCCGAAGATCATGGCGATCACGAAGACATTGTCCACGCTCAGCGATTTCTCAACGACGTAGCCCGTCAGGTACTTCTCCGTTGCCGTCCAGCCGTCGTTGAGCATGCCATCCACCGTGTCCATCTCAGTCCCAAGTCCCAGCCACTGGGCATCGTAGCCGTGGTAGACGAACACGGCAAAGGTCAGTCCCAAGGTGACCCACACAGCGCTCCAAACCAGGGCCTCCTTCACCGTGACCACATGGGCTTGGCGGTGAAAGAGCCCGAGGTCCAAGGCCAGCATCAACAACACAAAGCTGATGAATCCTGCCCAAAGCCAAAACACGTTCACCCTCTTCTTTGCTGAACCGCTCCAAGCCACCTAGCCCGTATTTAGGCTGACCGGCCTAAACCGGTCCTCGTCGGCCCAACATGATGCACGTCGGGGACAAGCGACGACACAGCCGCCATTACAGGTACGACCACATCTCATAGACTGTACAATATCATTCCGGAAGGCCCGCCCGATCTGCGACTCCGTGGGGTGGAGGATTTTGGCTACTTCGAATGCGCGCGCTGCGCCGCTCTCTCCAGAAAATCTTCTTTCCAAGATGGCGTTAGGGCGTCGAGCGCCAGGATGCGCTCGAGTTGCGTTGGGGTGAGAATTTTTGAGTTCGACAATTGGACGAGTTCGGCGATCGTCATGCGCGGGTCGCGTGCGCGAGCGACGCGAATCTCGTCCCCAGCCTCAATCTGGCCTTCCTTCAGGACGCGCAGATAGAATCCGTTGCGGCCGGCCCAGTGAAAAATCTTGGGAAACCTCGGCATCCCCAGTGCGATCCCCAGCTTGAAGCAGGGAATCCGCGGCTGCGTGACGATGAAGCGAGCCGTGCCGATCTCGAGTTCATCGCCGACGGCGATCTCGGGATCCGTCAAACCCTCCACCGTGAGGTTTTCGCCAAACGATCCCGGTCCAAGATCGTCGCGCTGCAAATACTCTCGCCAGTGTTCAGCATTTTTCGCCGAGTAGGCATAGACGGCCTTATGGGTTCCGCCATGGACGCGCAGGTCGGACTGCTCGTCGCCTTCCAGATTCAACCCTCGAACCAGAACGGGCCCGGCGACGGACTTCTTGAAGATCGAAGTCTTCACCCGCTGGCCGTTCGAGGCGACGACTGTGGGGATTGCGACGTTGACCGAGAGAAGATTCATGCGCGGTACAGGGTCCCTTCAATTCTTCTGATGCAGTTTCCTTGCTTGGTCCAGCACGGAACCCACGGGACCGCGCACCCTGTAGTCTTCCGCCTGATGAATCCAGCGGATGATGCCCCCGCGGTCGATGAGCACCAGCGTGGGCACATTCAAAAATCCGTCCCACTCGGGATTGCGCGTTCCGTACAAATCCATGACCAAACCTTTCTCGTCCGAGAGGATCGGGAACGGCGTTTTCACCTTTGCCGCCACTTCGCGGCCTTTCTCCGGCGGGTCGACGCTGATCCCCAAAATCTGCACACCCAATGCTTTGAATTCATCCTGGTGCTTGACGAACTCGCCGAGTTCGGTCATGCAGTACGGTCACCAGTGGCCCCGGTAGAAATCGAGCAGAACGATCCGTCCGGCGAAGCTGGAGAGTCGGACTCGCTTTCCGTCGCTCGCGGTCAGCGTGAAATCGGGTGCTTTGTCTCCGACGTGCACCCGTAGCTCGGACCGAACCTCCTTTGCCACAACTGTTCCGGCGCATGCGGCCATGACGGCAGCCGCTGCCAGAAGTATCGCCGTTCCGTTGAGTCGCATAGCACTCCGCCCCAAAGCTTTTCTATTGGCCATGGGTAATTTTATTGGATGCCGTGGCAAACTGGAAGTCGCAAGATTTTGGCTCGCCCTACTTGTTTAGGGAAGCCTTGGTACATCGTATCCCCCCTGGGGAGAGGGGGGAAGGGGTCGAAGGCGTGCGTCGAGACGATAATC
>JACQNR010000123.1 GCA_016202975.1 Acidobacteriota bacterium | reverse complement strand
GGTCCCACCCCCGGCACGCTCGCCAACTCCACCACCGTGGGGCTGAAGGTGAACTGAGCCGGGGTAATTCCGGGTCATGGGGAATTCCCCTAAGGGCGACTTCCCGACCGCCCTTATGCCCTCTGCTTGACCATGGCCCAGTTCGCAAGCGCAATCAGAAGTGTTACGGCCAAAATGGCCAGGGCAGTTCGATCCATCCGCGTTGCAATCGTGACCGAGAAGATCACGCCTGCAATTGCGATCCACTTCCCTGCCGGAAGCCGGAACCGCCTAAGCTCCGGCGCCTTGTTGCGCAGCGGAATCAGAGCGCCACAGGTTGCAGCGTAAGTCAGCAGTCTTGCAACGGCGGATAGCGTCACGTTCCATCTGAAGCTTCCGGCCAGTGCCAGCGCCCAGACGAAGATTCCGAACATGAGGACGGAGAGGTACGGCGTGCGAAAGCGCGGATGAATGCGCCCGAAGAAGGACGGAAAATCCTTCTGCTCAGCGAGCGCGTAAGTGAGGCGCGAAACGTTCAGCATCATGGCACCCAAATAACCGTAGATGGAAATCAGGGCGCCCACGGTGATAAACACCGCTCCCCAGCGACCCACCAGGTTCCCGGCGGCGTCCGCCAGAGGTCGGCTGGAGAGCTCCGGCGATTGCAGGCCCGCCTGCACACCGATTTGAACTAGCAGATATATCGCCAGCATGACGACGAAACCGATCAGGAGCGCGAACGGGACATCGCGCCGCGGATCCTTCGCCTCGGCCATGGGAAACAAGCCGACCTCGAATCCGCCAAAGGCATAAACCAGGACCAGGATGGCGTCCATCCAGGAATTGATCGATGGGGATGAGAGCGCTCCCCCGGAGGGGATGGACAATCCACCCTGGAAAAATACCAGGCCGAGAAGCGCCGCAAACGTCAGGGGGATCAATTTCGCGATGACAAAAATGTTGCTCATGCGCGCCCCGGATTTCACGCCTCGATAATTAATTGCTACCGGCACCGCGAGGACGAGCGTGATGGCGAGAAACCGGGAAAGGCCACCCGAGGCGGCGGGCCAGAACTCCGCCAGGTAGGTCACGAAAAGGTTTGTGTTGGCCGCGGCCGCCGTCAACCGCACCAACCACGCCGCCCAAGCGACTTGAATCCCGGCGAAGCGTCCGAAGGCCTCGCGTGCGTAGAGGTAGGGGCCGCCCGCTTCCCGAAATTGTGATCCCACCTCGGCAAAGCACGCCATGATGACGGCGACGCCCACTGCAGCGAACAGGTACGCCAGGGGCGCCGCCCGTCCCACGTGCTCCGAGACCAGCGAGGGCAGCCCGAAAATGCCGCTACCGATGGCGGAATTGAGCACCAACCCGGCGAGCGTCCACCGCCCGATGACCGGTACCAATCCTGTTTTTGAATCGTCAGCCATGATGGGTGTGGCGAAGCAGGATACGCGGAGCCGCCGGAGGATACAAGATTCATCGGGTCGCCAGTTGGGGTGCGGCGATCTTCGCGCTAGAATGAACGCGCTGGCGATTCGACATCTCACACGTCACCGGGGGCACCACAATGGACCGTCGACTTCTTGCCTCTGCCGCATTGATACTGTTGCTGCTCACCGCGGCGAGCGTTGCCCTTGCTGAAAGCAGGCCTCGGGCGCGTGACCTGGGAGTTCCTTTCGACGGGATACCGGGGACGCTCAACGCCGTCACCGATGTCCCCGGCGTGGAGGTCGGGTTCACCACCTTGATTTCCGGCGAGGGCAGACTCGTGCAGGGCAAAGGGCCGGTGCGGACGGGCGTCACGGCGATCCTCCCGCGCGGCAAATCGTCTTCGAACGACCCCGTGTTTGCGGGATGGTTTTCCCAGAACGGCAACGGCGAAATGACGGGGACTACGTGGGTCGAGGAGTCCGGATTTCTGGAAGGCCCGGTGATGATCACCAATACGCACAGCGTGGGAGTGGTGCGCGATGCGGTGATCGACTGGCGCGTCAAGCACGGCGCCGCGGACGCCTCGGGCTACTGGTGGTCACTGCCCGTCGTTGCGGAGACGTGGGACGGGTTCCTGAACGACATCAATGGTTTTCACGTGAAACCCGAGGACGCGAAGCAGGCACTGGATAACGCAAAGACGGGCATGGTTCCCGAGGGGAACGTCGGCGGCGGCACGGGAATGATCTGCTATGAGTTTAAGGGAGGCACCGGAACGGCCTCCAGAAGACTGGACGCGGTATCCGGCGGGTTCACAGTGGGAGTGCTCGTGCAGTGCAATTGCGGCAGGCGTAATCAGCTCATGATTGCGGGTGTGCCGGTGGGCCGAGAGATTCCGGAAAACCCGGCCTACGGCAAGGACGTGGGCTCCATCATCATTGTCGTTGCTACGGACGCGCCGTTGCTGCCCCACCAACTCAAGCGCCTGGCGCGACGCGCCACGATGGGCCTGGCGCGTACGGGAAGTACCTCCGGGAACGGCTCGGGCGATATCTTCATCGCTTTTTCGACCGCCAATCCCGGCGCCTGGCGGACCAAGGGAAAAGTCGACCTCAGGATGGTTCCCAACGACCAGATGGACCCGCTCTTCGACGCCACGGTACAGGCCACCGAGGAGGCCATCGTCAACGCCATGGTTGCCGCTGAAACCATGACGGGCGCGGAAAACCGGAAGGTTATCGCACTCCCGCATGAAAAACTCAAAAGCGTTTTGAAGAAATATAATCGCCTGGACGCAACTAGTGGTGCGTTACCGAAGAAAGTGAAACATGAAGCGCGTCAGGGCACGGCTTTAAGCCGTGCCGACGAGGGCCACCCAAACTGACCACGGCTTCAGCCGCTGAGGCTGTAACCCTCAGGGCCTAAGCGCCCTTGGAAGCGTCGCCGCATCCTGAGCGGCACGGCTGAAGCCGTGCCCTTCCGCCGCGGGCTAATGTTTCACCTATTTACGTAACGCGGCACTAGATAGGCCGAAGCACTCAGTGAGTCTAATCGTCAGGAAAAGGGAGGAATCACCAATGGGAATCCGCTTTGTGGCAACAGCCGGCAGCGTGCGGCCGGGGAACTTCACCTCCAAGGCTCTGGCGCTGGCCGTGGATGAAATTCGAAAACGGGAGGTGGAAATCGAGGTGATTGACCTCTCGCGCGTGCACCTTTCCCTGCCGGGCCTTCCGCCCGCCGAGGGGGCGCTGCGAATTAGAAGGCTCATTTCAGATGCGACCGGGGCCATCCTGGCGACTCCGGAGTATCACGGCAGCTACAGCAGCGTGATCAAGCTCTTCATCGAAAACCTGGGCTTCCCTTCGGTGCTTGCCGGAAAGCCTGTCGCCCTCCTGGGCGTTGCCGCCGGTCAGATTGGCGCGGTTAAGGCGCTCGAACATTTGAGGGGGGTGTGCTCCCACGTCGGAGCCATCGTTCTGCCCGCTGTCGTGTCCGTTGCGGGCGTGCAGAAACTTTTTGACGAAAGCGGACGCTGCCTTGACCCCGCGACGGAGAAGAATATCCGGGGCCTCGCGACGAGTATGCTCGACTACGTCCACAACAACGTCTGCGCGCGCGTGGCCATGGAGGAGTTTGTGCGCAGCGGCTCGACCGAGTGGATGAAGCACTGGGCGGATTCGCCGGGAGGTAACAGGCCTTCCAGACCCGCATAACAATTGGGTGGCGCATCGCATTTTGATGTCTGCGGGCCCGGAGTCACACATTCGCAGACATGGCAAAATATGCCATGCGCCACCCGCGGGTATCTTGAAATGGATCTCGCCGCCTTGCTCCGTGAGATCTTCCACTGACACCTGACACCTTCACATGTCCTTCCCCGACTCCTGAAACCTGACACCCGCGCTTGCACTTCAAGCGCTCTTGAGGTATACC
>JACQNR010000134.1 GCA_016202975.1 Acidobacteriota bacterium | reverse complement strand
GTGCCCAAAGGCAAACCCGCGGGCCAGGTGGATTGGGAGGAGCCCGAACGCGTGGCTGAGGCCGCCGCGGGCATGGGGCTCAAGTATATCGTCGTCACTTCGGTCGACCGCGATGACCTTCGGGATGGCGGCTCGGAAATCTTCGCGCGCACCATTCGCGCGCTGCGTGACCGCATCACGGACTGTCGGATCGAGGTGCTGATTCCGGATTTTCGCGGCTCGGACGCGGCGCTCGAAACTGTTCTCGGAGCGCGGCCTGACATTTTGAATCACAACATTGAAACGGTCCGGCGGCTTTACCCTGTGGCCAGGCGCGGCTCGATTTACGAGCGCTCACTGCGCTTGTTGCGACATTCGCGCGAGGTGGAGCCCGCGATTCCCACCAAGTCCGGCCTGATGGTCGGCCTGGGGGAAACGATGGAGGAAATCTGCTCGCTGCTCGCTGACCTGGCTTCGGCAGGCGTCGACATTGTGACCATCGGCCAGTACCTGCGCCCCTCGGGCGATCAGCTTCCCGTGGCGCGCTTCTGGAAACCCGAGGAATTCGCCGCGCTCAAGCAGGAGGGTGAGCGGCGCGGCATCCGCCACGTCGAATCCGGCCCCCTCGTCCGCAGCTCCTACCACGCCCATGAACAGAGCGCTTCGCTCATTGAGTGATGGGGTGAATCAAGATTGTGTGAATGAAGAATGGAGAGTAAAACTCCTCTCGTAGTTAGTCATTCACATAATACTCATTCACTCAATCTTCATTCCGGGGTGTCGTCGCTGCAGGGCTGCGCGTGCGGCGCGGTGGAGCGACACGTCGGCTCCATTCATCCGCTGCGTCGTCATCTTGAGGACGGCACGGTAGCCCGATTCGCACGGTTCGATGTGACCCATGCGGCATTGGATGCTGGCCACCATCATCGGCCAGAGAGCGTTGGAGGGGTATTGGCGCGCCAGTTCTCCAAACAGTTGCGCGGAGCGCTCAAACTGCCGTTCGTTCGGGCGCGACAGATTCTTGGCGAGATAGAACTTGGCTTCGGCGCGCGCCAGTTCACCTTTCGTGGCGCAGAGTTCGAGCTGCTTCAATCCATCGGCACGGTTGCCTCTGGGCAATCCAATGAAGAATCCCAGCATCTTCACAATCGCCGAAAGGGTATCCACGTAGTAGTTGTAGTTTCCGAGACCGGCGTAGGCGTCGGTAAGGCTCGAGTCGAGCCGTGCGGCTTCAAGCAGCGAGGCTCGCATCTTCTTGGCGGCCCTGGCGGTGGCCATGCGTTTGTCGCGCAACGCCAAGAGGCGTCCGCGCAATCCCCACGCCATGCCGGCGTAGAGCTGGCTGCGGGCAACCTCCTGGCCGGCTTTGATTCTTGCTTCCGCCTTGCTGATAGCTGAGGAAGTAAGCTTGTCAAACGCCGGGTTGTTGGGAGTCACAGCTTTGTTGGTGGCGATGAAGACGTCCGGGTCGACCAGGTTGCCGGTCGAGTAGTAGATCTTCCACCACAGGGCGTTCGCCTCGAGCAGATCGCCGAGCGGTGACTGCGGGTCGGATTTCTGAATCTCGCGGAAGATGGCGATCGACTCATCCAGTTTACCGTCCATCAGCAGGTCAATGCCGGACTTGGCGCGCGCGCGCAGTGCCTGGTCGTCCGGGGCCTGGGCGCACGCGGGAAGAGCCCACCCGCTTGTGGCGGCGAGGGCGATCAGCGCGCAGAGGATTCGCATTGGGAGGCGGCGGGGAAGCATCGAAGGATGGGGAGACAATGTGAGAATGGCGTCATCCTTACGGGGCGGTGCGCTTCAGCCAGCCGACGAGGATGTCCTCGCCTTCGACGCGCACTTCGTAGGCGCTGACGGAGTGCCCGCCGGGATGATCGGCGAGCCCGGTGCGCACATCAAACGTCCATCCGTGCCAGGGGCAGGTGAGAATGCAGCCGGTTAGCCTGCCGCTCGCCAGCGGTCCACCCATGTGCGGACATACGGCGTTGACCGCGTAGAAACTACCCTCGACGCGCGCCAGCGCCATAGGCTTGTCATGCACCACGATATGCTGGACGGTTCCTTCCGGAATCTCGCTGACCGTCGCGACTTTCACGAATGGCGGCCGCTTGCTCATCCCCACCATTTAATCACCAAATGCACGGAATCGCTAAGCGAACGCAGCATTGCGGCGCAGCAGGCGGGAGATCTGTTTTCGCAGCGTGCCCCCAAATTCATACATCACGAAGCATTCGAGCGCAAAAGGCGCGAAGCCCAGATAACCCAAAAGCGGCATCTCGAAGATCTTCCAGCCTTGCATGATCGGGAAGACGTAGACCCACTTCGCCGCCGCCCAATAGTTCCAGAACTCCCAAAGGATGCCGCAAACCATCCCCGAGGCAAGAAGGTTATTGATTCGCGCGGTGCGGCCCGCCTCGAGGTCTCCCAGGAGCGAGCGGCCCTTCGCCCAATAGTTGAGCGGATCGAGGACGAGCACAAATCCGACCCACACTCCTCCAAAAAGGTATTGCCCCAGTCGAACCGGAACAAGCACAGGAAGCACGAGGCATAAGACACCCGTCAGGATAAGGGTCCAAAGCAGGGAGGGGCCGATGCGGCGCGGGCGCCGGAGTGATGAAAAGCAGCCGAGAGCCTCGAGGAAATCCGCCGTCCCGAGAATGGCCGGCCAGATGGTGGCGAACGACCAGACATATCCGATGGCCTGGAGCACGGGATTCGCCGGCAGGCCAACATAGGTCCAGTTCTGAAGGCGTAGATTGTAGGCTTCGAAGACAAGCCATAGGGGCACAGACCAGAACGCCAGATGGAAGAACTCGCGGGGCGTTCGGCCAGGATGCGACGGAGGGCGCAGAGTCCTTGTCGCGGCGTCGGTCAGAAGGAGGTAACCCGTCCAGGCGAGCGGCGTGAAGTAAACCGCCACCCAATAAACGCCCCTGCGGAGCAGGATTTCCGCACTGGCGATAAGGAGGAGTCCTGCCCAGCCCCAGGCCGACAAGCCCCTCTGCTTCGGCGCACGGACGTACCGTGCCAGAATCAGCAGGAGCGTCGAAGAGACCATCACCACACCTGCGAGGACGCGCATTTCGGGCATCAGAATGTGCTCCGTTCAAGGTCCAAGGCGCAGCGTAGCTAAGACCGTTCGCCCTTGCAAACCCTCTGGTGCGTTGCTCACAAATAGAGGTTTTGGGGATCTGTCAAATCGAGGGAGGGCGCCACCCGCTGCCATGCGCCGTCACGGACCGGTCTGCTGCAGAGTACTGCTGTAGCCGAAGATCGCAATTGCCGAAAACAGGACGACCAGCGACGCGATCATCCACCTGACCGCCTTGCTTCCCGCGCCCTTCCACTCCTTGGTGACGCCGCCCCAGAAGTTGGCTGTGATGATGATCGTAGACGTAAACAGCGGCCAGCCCAGCGACGGCCCGAGGCGGCCCATCTTGGCGGCGCCCATGCCGTAGGCGGCGATGCCACCCATCCACATCGCGCCCATGGCGATGGCGAGTGGCCAGTAGTGCCAGCCGCCTTTCGAGAAGTGTCCGGCGGAGCGATTGCGGGCAAGGAGCCAGAGGCAGTAGAGAACGTTGATGAGAGCACCCGCCGTGACCGCCGGAGCCCAGATGGCGTTATTGGCGCTCGCCGCGGTGGTGCCGAGTTCCTGCGCACGCTTGGCAATTTCCGCCCCGAAGGTCAGGCTGAAGTTCAGCATGGGCGAAGTGATGCCGGAAAACAGGCAGATGATCAAGCCGGGCAGGAACGCCTGGCCGGGGCCTGCGCCGCCTGCACCCGCTTTGAGGGCTGCTTCCTTGAGCCTCCCGGCCTGTGCCGTGAGGGTGATGCCGATCAAGACGATTACCATTCCCAGCAGGATCATGCGGCCCGGAGGAGTGGAAAGGTCTTCAGGATGAAGAATGAGCATGGGGGCGAGTGCGCCGATGGCCGCCGTCATCCCCAGGATAATCGCAAAACCCAACGACGCACCCACGCGGGCGACGCCCAGCCCGAAGAGAACCGACCCCACGCCCCAACCCGCGCCGAATACAGTTGCGGCAAGCAACGAGCGGAGGTCGGACTTCGCCAGCGCCTCGATCGGGTGGGGCACGGTCAGCACCGCAAAAACCCACGGCGCAATCACCAAGCCGGAGACCGAGTACACGAGCCAGGTGTTTTCCCATTTCCATTCGGTAGTGAGCTTCATGGGCAGCGTGAAACTTCCCTGCAGGATGCCGCCGAGGATTACGAGCAAGAGGGCGTAAACCGAGTTGTCCATAGGCTGGTTTGCGAAAAGGCACGGCTCACCGCGGGTGGGACAACCATCCCATTCAGTGGCCTGCATACAATTACTCAAGTTGTCCTGGGAATCAAGAGAATCTCGACGTCCGTGCCATCCAATCCGAACACGCAGGTCTGGATCAACCGGCCGTGATGCTGCGCGCCATGTGTTGCAAGACCACCGGTCAGAAGCTGAACATCACTTGAAACATGATGCGCCTGTTCGCCGACTGGGAAGGGAACGGGCCGCCACCAGAAAGGGCATTCGACTGACCGAATAGCGGCGAACTGAGGTTGCCGATGGGGGGAGCCAGATTGACGATATTGAAGATGTTATGGGCGAAAACACTCAAGGTCAGGTTGTAGCGATGATTGGTCGAGGCGTCTCCCCACATTCCGGGACCGGGGCCTCCGCCACCACTCAAGCCGCGCGCACCAAGGCCGCCGCCACGCCGTCCGCCTCTCGGGCCTCCCCTGGGCCCACCTGAAGCCCCACCCGAATTGGTTTCCGTCGTTTTCCCAAAACCGAAGACCTTGCTGAAACGCACGTTCAGCACGAAGAGAGAGGGACCGGGACCGTAGTTCGGTTGCACGATGGGCTCACCCGCAATGGGTGCGCTGTCAAAGGCTCCCCACGGAGTCTGAACTACCGTCGGCGAGGTCAGGTCGGTCGCGATGGCCGGCCGGTCGTTGAAGATGGAATCGCCATTCAGGTCCCGGCCCAGGGTGAAGTCAAATGGCATACCTGAACGCATCACGACGAATGGGTTCAGCCGCATGTTTCGAGGCATGATCAGTGATCCACCCAGGAAAGCGCGGTGGCGCATGTCGAACTGAGAGCGGCCGTAGCTCGACCGCAAGTCATATTGGTTGAGGGGGAAGCTCGAAGCTCCTGCCGTGTTGCCTCGAGCGTAATTCAACACGTATGTGCCGAAAAGAGTGAGCCTCTTCATGCCTCGGATGTTGAAGTTGGTGATGAGCTGGTTTTGCCGATAGAATCCGGCCGCCTCGTATTCGTAGAGGTTGCCGATGTTGCCAAAGGGTCGAGTTCCACTTGCCGGATTGGCGGGGTCGTAAGTCCCCGGCAGCGGGGCATTGATATTCCGGGTCATTAACTGGTGCCTGCCCTGCGTGTTCACGTAGGTGACCGAGGCGGTTGTCGTCGTTGACAGCTGACGCTCCAAGCTGAACGCCGATTGGATCAGGTAAGGCGAGCTCAAGCTCGGGTCGATCCGGTAAGTCGTGGGTTGGACCACGCTGCCTGTGATCGAAGTGGGGTCCGGAATACTCGGATAGAAGTCCGGAAGGGGCACAACGAATTGTTCAAGATTGAGGCCGTTCAAACGCGCGGCCTGCATGATCAGGTTCCGGCCGAAGCGGTCATAAAACATGCCGAAGCCCGCCCGCAAGACGGTCTTGGGTTGCCCGGACTTGCCGCCGTCGATGCCCCAGGCAATGCTGACCCGTGGCGCGAAATCGGCGCGGTCGTGAATCACATTTTGAGTTTCGTAGCGCACACCCGCGCTCAGGGACAGGTTGTGCCGCAGGCGCCAGTCATCTTCCAGGTATAGCCCGAGGTCTGCGAACTTGATATGGGTCCTCGGAATTCCAGTGACGATCAGGAACTGGTCGGCTCCGCCGCCCATGGCGCGGATCTGGGCGGGGGTGAGCCCTTCTTGGAGTCCCAGTTCCGTGATCCGGTAAGCGTCAAGCGAGCCGAACGTGAACGTTCCATTGAAATCGGAATTGGAATCATTCGTGTCGGTGATCACCCGCAAACGCCCGCCCGCCTTGACAATGTGCTTACCCCGGGAGATGGAAGTGTAATTCTGCAGCTCATGATGGGAGTGCAGATTATCCGAGGTTCCGTCATTGTTTCCCCCCCCGGTGAAGGAACTCAAAACGCGAATGGTCGGCGAAAAGTCGAAGGGGGATTGTTTAGTTCGCTGGTGCTGATAATGATAGCGTGTCTCATTCACGATGTTCGAGCCGAAAATGTGCGTTTCGCTTACTTGAAAGACGTGCTCGTCTTCGGTCTCGTCTGTGGCCTGTGTGGGGAGAGCGAACAGACCGATCCCGTTGTTCTTCTCGTCATTGAATTCGCCCTGGTAGCGGACGGTCAGGGTATCGCTGGGAGAAATCTGGTAATCGATCCGCGGCGAGAATTCGTTGCGCATCCGCGGGTTGCGGACCGCTTCGGAAAATGAAATGGGATTGAAATTGGGGTCCAGTACGACCGCGTTAATGATTGCCGTGTCCGTAATATTGCGCCGCTCAAAGTTAAAATAGACCGAAGCCTTCTTGCTGAGCGGCCCGCCAATCTCGGCGGTGATCCGTTCCGAATGGTAGGGAGGCTGGGTAAGGACGAAAGGGTTACGCGAATTGAGAGCCGATTGGTTAAACCCAATCGACGCCTGGCCGTGAAACTTGTCCGCGCCCGGCTTGGTGAAGATCTCGATCCGCCCGTAACCGAGTTCGTTGTATTGCGCCGAGAAGGGGTTCTGATTGACACGGATTTCCCGAATGGCCGATTTGGGCGGGAGGCGGCCGTCGGAGAAGCCATCGATGTAAATCTGGCCGCCGCTGGGGCCCGCGGCCGGTCCGGCTAATGCCTGAAGATCGGACGCCAACTCCTCGGGGTCGTCTGAAAGCGATTCGAGTTCCTCCCCCTTTATGGAGATTGAGCTCACGTTGCTATCCGGGTTGACGCTGACGTTGGGTGCTTCGCCCTCGACCCTCACTTCTTCCTGCTGAATCGCCAATTGCAGCGAAACGTCCATTAGCAGCGGCTTGCCTGCGGTCACTGCGACATCTTTCTGCTGAAAGGGCGCGAACCCCGCAGCCGTCACCTGGACAGAGTAGAGGCCGGGCTCGAGGCCCTTGACTTCGTAAAGACCATTGCGGTTTTCTTGCGTGGCAGACGCTTTGCCCGCCGCGGAAGTGACCAGCACGACCGCGTCCACCACGGCTGCGCCCGAGGGATCAAGGACTTGAACGCGGAGCGCCCCCGGGGGGGACTGTGCCGCCAATGGAAGCGCGGACGCAATGCCCCAAGTGATGAGTAAAGTTGCTAGAGTGTTCTTGAATTGCATTCGGTTCGTTCCTCAATTAAGGCTTTATGATTTTATCACCTGCGTTAAGGCGGTATGAATGTTTCGATTTGCATCTATTGGCCGCCGCCCTCCGGAGCCGGCCCTCCCAGACTCCATGGTGAAAGCATCATTGGTTCACCGCCCTCTGGCGAGGCTCGCAGAAGAGGTTCGACGCCTCCTACCAAGTTGATTGCGGTCGCCTCTCCAGGGTCACTCCCCGCCGTCGCGACAATCATCACCGCTTCCCCCTTGGGGAAATCGGAGAGTTTGGCTGCGGGCAGTCGCGCAATCATTTGTTGAAAATCTTGAGGTTCATTCCCTGGTCCGACCCCGGGGATTTGCGCTTGCCCACCCGGGGCGCCCGATGGACCGCCGCTTGGACCACGCCCAGCGTGAATGCCTCGTTCATGCCCGCCGCCCGGAAGTCCTTCCGTTGGCGGGCCCCCTCCCGTCGAAGTTCCCTCGTGAGGCGGTGCCTGTCCGCTCGCACTCGGTGGTGGACCATTCGGTGGGCCGCTAGGTGGTTCGCCTTTGAGCCGCATGGCAATCCCTTCGGCCATCATGGCAGGGAGGACGTGCAAGGAAGTCTCTGGCGTGACGCGCACGACTACCGGGTGCTTAGAAATAAGATCGGCGACGGTCAGAGTCTTCGCGCCTGCATTGATCGAAGAAACAGTTCCGGCGATGCTTCGAAACGAGCCGGTGATAATTTCCTCGGCGGCAAACTCGCCGCCGCCGGCGCTGCGATTGCCGCGCCCTTGAAATTGATCTCCGGGCTTGATCTCTTCAAATTTCCCCGGCTTCGAGTCATCGTAACGGACTGAGTTCGAAGCGTATCGCCGCAAGACGGTGCCGGAAGAAAGGTGAACGATCACAGGGTTGCTCCCGGCGAGCGCCGTTGTCGTAATGGTGATGGAGCGGGTCACTGGGTCAACTCCTTTGACCAGACCTCCCAGCCCCCGTTTTCGCCAGTCTTCACGCTCGCGCGCCCGCTTTTGCTCGATCGCCTCTTTCTTAATAGCGACTACCAAAGACGCAGCGAGCGACTGCCCGTCTTCCGATGCTTTGCCACGGACAAGGATCCGGTCACCCACCTGGATTTCCCGGAGCTCGATGGGGGTGGCGGTCTTCAGATCGGTCTGGCCAGGGTCGGCGCGAAGCAATCGTGCAGACTCCTGGACGGCAACATTGATTTGCGCACCCGCATCGGTTACGAGAACGATTGTATTTTCCTTGATTCCCTTGACGGCCCCTAGCTGCCGTGAACTGGCCGCCGCCGCTGTCTGCTGTGCAGGATCGGGAAGCGTGGCCGCGAGGATTGTTGTTGCCAGGCTGACAAGGACTAACAATCCACCTGCCGGAATTGCCATGGCGCGAAAAAGAATGGCCCAGCGACTTGCCACCTCAACAGCCTCCTTAATGAATCACAATCTGATGTCCGTGAAACTGATGGAGCGGCCAACCAGGTGTACATGCCCCTTGGTAAGCTCCAAACATTTTAGACGAAATCTCACGATTGAAGGTTTCATTGTTCCAATGGGAGATGCTTCCTGACCAGGGGGGCGCTGTTTGGATGAAAACGAGTTGATTAAGCCGAGCCGCGATGGCTCGGCCTTGACGCCTCAATCTTTCCCCATCACTATATTAGGAGATACAATTTGGGCCTGTAGCTCAGCTGGGAGAGCACCTGGTTTGCAACCAGGGGGTCGGGAGTTCGAGCCTCCCCAGGTCCACCAACCTATCTTGCGTGGTTTCACTGAATTAACTTGCTCGCACATTTCGCGTTAACCGGTGGGCTAACTCTGGATGATGAGCAAACGTTCTTGAGGAAAACCGGTAACACTCCAAAGCCGGGGTTCCTTGGAGGAACCGGAAGGCGTGATACCTATGGAGGGTACCAAAGACGTTCAGAGGAAAAGGACTCTCCCCCCTGAGGGGGGCCCGGCGGTCAATTCGTCCCCACGTTTACTTCCCCCGCTTGAGGTCCGACGGAAAGCCCTTCAGCTGTTTCTGGAGGAAGGCTTCGCGGGCAGAACTGATCGCCCGCGATATGGCGTCGGCAAGAGCACCTCGTCCAAGTGGGTGAGGCTGTCCCGCGACCCGGGCGAAACGACCTTGAAGCCCCAGGGGGCAGGTCCTCCACAATACGCTTCAGGCGGGCATTTTCCTCACGCATCTGCTTCGACTGTTGTACCTGATCGACTTCCAGGCCACTGTACTTCTTCATACACCCGTGGAAGGTCTGTTCCGATACGCTCACCTGACGGATCACTTCGGCAATAGGTATGCCCAATTTCGCCTGCTTCAAAATGGCGCCGATCCGCTCCACAGCGAATCACTTCTTCTTCATTGCAAACCCTCCCTTTCCAGGTCCAGATTTTGCTGAAAACTAACCTTGGAAGTGGATCAAAAATCCGAACTCCAACGCATGGCCTCGACCGCAACTAACGTCGCTGATGGTTTTGAGTCACTGTATCGCCGGCCGTTCTTCAGAACAATGGGAATCCCCGGAGGACTTTCCACGGGCCGCAAACAGTGAATCGCAGCGCGGTCGCAAAAGAGTCTTCGCTGAAGCGGTGGCTCTTCCACACAAACGCGGTCGGGGACGCCGAGTGTCTCTTTAGGGAAGCCTTGGTACATCGTATCCCCCCTGGGGAGAGGGGGGAAGGGGTCGAAGGCGTGCGTCGAGACGATAATC
>JACQNR010000133.1 GCA_016202975.1 Acidobacteriota bacterium | reverse complement strand
TTACATGAGCACCGATCATTACATCAGGAGCCTGACCCTTCTCCGTCCAGTTTTCCAGAGAGCTCAAGTAGTCAATGGCATACGCCCCGGCGCCACCACTGCAGTGGTCCATTCCGGGAACCATGAAAAGTCGGAAGAAGTCCTGCGTCGCCTCGCGACCGCCCATGGTCCTTTCAGCCGTCTCGTAGTAATCAATCGTATTGAGGGGCGGGAGGCTATCGGTCCAAGCGTGGGCGAGAATGAGCTTGCCGCCGGCCGCCTTAAACTTGTGCAGATCCGGATTGGCGTCTTCCAGAAGCGCTTGAGCGAGCGCGAGCCGCTTGTAGTCGCGATCAAAGTCGAAATCACTGGGCTTCCAGCTCGGACCGGGCGCTGCCATAAAGCCCATGTACTGGAAGAAGTCTCTAGATAAGGAATATGCCTTAGTTGTGGTGGGGATACCGAACTCCATCCCGGGTACAAATCCTCCTATGAGGATCTCGCCCTTCGAATTCGTCGGTCCTGCATAGATCTTTGCAAACGCCTCCGCTTGGGCTGCGGACAGACATTGCTCTTTCTGCCCAGCCTTGCATGCCCATTCGGAGGGGTCAATCTTGCACGCGAGAGGATTGCCGATCACTCCGTCTTTGACACCATCATCCATATCACATTTCGCGACCACAGCCTCGTGTAACCACTTAACGTCTGCAGGCCTGAAGAGCGCCTTCCCATCCTGGGTGGCAACATGCGTATTCCACAAATAGCTCATCAGGACGTCAGAGAGATTAATGGCCGCGTCGACCACCACAATGCCATCGAAATCCCAAGGAAATTTCTGCGCCTCTACCATCCCTTGACGTCCGCCGCCGGAACACCCCCAGAAATAGGATTTTCGCGGAGCTTTCCCGTAGTAATGCTCCGTGATCGCCTTGCCGGCCAACGCGGCGACATGCGTGGCCCGGAACGCGTAGTCGATCTGTGCCTGAAGATTGTTGTAGGCCCACTTGCCATCACCCATCGTCCCCTGATGACCCTGATCGGACGCAATGCAGGCGTACCCTTTGCGCAGGCCATGATCACAATCATGACCTGGATTCTTCGAGTAGGAACTGAACAGTACACCGCAGAGTCCTCCGCAACCCATTTCAAGAAACTTGCCGTTCCAGTTTTCTGTCGGCAGTTTGAGCTCGATCCCGACATTCGGTGTGATATAGCCCCGGACATTACAGTAGGCCGGCACATCACCCGCGGCAGGAATCAGTTTGGCCTCTGTCACTTGGGTGGGCGCGTCCTGAATCCCTGCGAAGTCCGCGCTCGTAAGCTGTCGACACGCTGCGGCAGCCTCTGTATCCACGATGGAAGCCTCATTAGAGCGAAGCGGGGCCGCGCACAATCCAATGATCAAGCACGCAACATTTGACCATAGGTATCGGTTGTTCATTTCAAATCTCCTTAACCGGATTTAGTTTTTGATCCTCCGGCGGTTCCGAGGATACGCGCGGTTGCCTCCAGTCGAGCCCTCCGAGGACAATATGTTCTCCCAGATGGTCTCACCGGCTCCCAACCGCCCATCCACGGGCGCCGAAAACCCGTCGCCTCGGCTTCCAGAACCAGCTCTTTCAGCCAACTCTCATTCCTAGGGAATATCGGAATCCGTTTCTGAGGTGCCACAGCCTCGGCTATCCCGCCGGAACGGACAGCCCCGCTATCTGCTTGAGCATCCTGCCAAACAACCGTCTCGTCAGATGACTCTCCGCCAAGAGCAACCAACAATAGCGGGCATGATTCGCCTGCCGCCCGCCGGTCTTCAGCAGTCGCTGCTGCAGGCTCCTCAGCGACCAGTTGCCAATTCTGTGTGGCAGCACCAACCGCCGCCACAGGTTGCCGAGATTATCAGCAATGATGGTCCGCCACAGCCGGACCTCGTTCGAACGGAACCGATGGCAACTGAGCCGAGTCCTCTTCACTGCCTGCTTGCCTTCCTCGATCCCCTGCTCTGCAGTCCCCGCTTATCGTAAAACCGCACCACCGCCCGACTCGGCGGGGTCAAGTTTATGACAATGAAGCCCACCCGCGGGAACAGCTCACTCAGATGATGTTCTACCTTCGCCACCACTCTGCGGGCCATTTTCCAACTGACCGCCTGGTAATGAAAGCTCTTGTGCGGAATCCCCTGAATCAAGCAGTAAGCGGGATACAAGGCGACGTCGCCACAAAGGACTCTTTGACAGGTAAGTACTAAGCCACAAAATGAATTCCCGCCAGTTCCTTGTCAGCTCGCTCGGCAATCGCCCCAAGCTTGTCCTTGACGTCCCCGGGAAGCTCCTCGGGCCTGTGGGTCTCAAGGATCTCCATCGTCTTATGCACTACTTTATGGCTGTAAGTGCAGCTTCCCTTCTGTTTCCAGACCGCGATGTCGTCGCGATTGCTCAACGCGGGATCCCACAACTCCTGCTTGAAGTACTTCATGGTATACTCTTCGGCCAGGTGGGTGCCCCCAGCACCCACTTTTCTGATCTCCTCGATCGCCATCATCTCTCGGTTCATTTCAAAACCCCTCATCAACCTCTTCACGTAGGAGATGATCTCGTTGCACATGACGACCATCGCCGGGTTGCCGATGAGCCCCTGTCCCATGTAACCCACGTCATGGATGAGGTTCGCGCCATCGAGAGCCGCCATAAGTGTGGTAAAGGCATGTTCCATGCTCGCCTGTTCGTCGAAGACATGCGCATCGCTGCCCACGGTGGACCACATCGGAATGCCGTACCAGTGGAAGATGTCGGAGTAAGCGGAGTTGGTCAACCGGAACTCGGGCGCGCCGTAGGACAAGGTGCAGGTCCGCATGTCCATGGGTACCACGGCCCAGCCTGAGATGATCGGCGCACCCTTGCGGCGAAGCTGGTGCAGCACGATGCCAGCCTGAACCTCCGCCAGCGCCTGGACAATGCCGCCGGCTAGGGTCACAGGCGCGCTGCCACCCAAGAGGTCCCCGGGTGCATAGGTTATGGGCAGGCCCTTGTCGGCGCAGTAGAACAGCTTGCGGACGGCGCCGTACGAGTGCACGAGCGGTCCTGTAGGCTCGGAGTAGTGAATGAGGCAAGGCTTCACCCGCAGCTCGTCCGCTCCGCCGACGACCGTCTCGGCCATCTCGACAATGAACTTGAGGTCTTCCAGGCCCGCGGCGGTAGAGAAGATGGGCTTGACCGTGTTCTCGAACATTGTCTTGACGCTCTCCACGTACGCCGTGTTGGTCGGCACGTCGTGCGGCAGGGCGTAGGAGGACACAAAGTCGATGTGGCTGCAATAGTCCGTCACCCGCGAAGCGTTGGCAGCGTCCTTGAGCAGGGACGGACGCATCTCACCGGTGTAGACATCATAGGAGTTGATCAGATCAGTACCCAGACCAAAGTAGATGTTGCGACCCTCGAGATGCATTGCCTCTTCGCCCTTGCGATTGTAAATGTCGATGCGCGACGGGGCGCTTGCGAGGCACTCTTCCACCAGGTAGTTGGGGATAAGGACCATATTCCCTTCGGTAACCGTGCAGCCGTGCTGCTTGAGAAGCTCTACGCCCTCCTCGCTGTTGATTCGCGCGCCGATCTTCTCGTTGACTTCCAAAGCGGCGCGGTGGAACTCCTGGATCTGGTTTTCCGTCAGAAGCCGATACTCCGGTACCACTTGGGATCTGAAGCCCGTGTTCATATCACCGCCTCCTTTGACTACTCGGCGAAGAAAAAAAGCCCATTCAATGATCATTGCAGTCGGAAGAATTGGCCAAGTTATAGAGGCTACCGGCCCAGCAGCTCTTTGGCCTTGTCGACTGCCGCGCCAGCGTTGGAGGCGTAGCCGTCCCCGCCAATGTTTTTCACAAACTCATCAGTGACCGGAGCGCCACCCGCCATGATTTTGACGCAGTCCCTCATGCCGGCGTCCTTGAGGGCGTTAACCGTTTCAGCCATCCTGAGCATCGTGGTGGTCAGCAGTGCCGACATGGCCACAATGTCCGGCTTGTGCTCTGAGACCGCCTGGACAAAGGTTTGGGGGGTGACATCGATGCCCAGGTCAACCACACGGTATCCGGCACCTTCCAGCATCATCGCGACGAGGTTTTTGCCGATGCTGTGATGGTCTCCCTGCACGGTGCCGATGACCACGGTGCCAGTGGCCTCCCCCCCCGTCTCCGTCAGCAAGGGGCGAAGGATTTCCATGCCCGCCCGCATTGCGCGCGCCGCGAACAGCACTTCAGGGACGAACATCTCTCCTGACCTAAACCGTTCCCCGACGACGTGCATGCCGGGGAGAAGCCCCCTCTCCAAGACCGTTTGGGCGCCAGTCCTTTCGGCCAGAGCTTGATTGACCAGCTTCTTGGTGGTCTCAGTGTTGCCTGCGGTCACGGCATCGGAAAGATCTCTGTATAGGTCCGACATTGCTGCGCCTCCACGATGAATTGCAGTCCGATATTAGGGCAACTAACTATGCGCATGTGCTGCAATTCAAGCCATGCACGAGCGGGGGTGACGATGCAGAAGACTATTTACTGGCGGACACATTATTTTGCCTTGTTTCCAAGGTGCTTGTCGAAAAAGTTTATGATCACTTTCCATGCCTGGCGAGTTTCAGGAACATCAGGATCAACCACCGGCTGGGCATAGGAACAGTGTGGCGCGCCTTCCCAAACGTGCAGATCCGCTTCAACGCCCAAATCAACCAAGCGCGCGTGGGTGTAGAGAACCGGCGAAAGTCCCAAGTCACGTGTGCCGCTGATGAGAAGCGACGGGGGGAAACCTTTCAATACCGAAGAGCTACGCACAGGAGAGACCAGTGGATCGGCGACATCTGCTCCCGCAAGATAGCCGTCAGCTTTTTCCCGCTTGGGGGCAGGTTTGCCGCCTGTAAATAAATAATTGCTGTCGCCCACAAGCTCGCCAATGGCACCGAACCCAAACATGCCGACTGCCCCGGGGCGGGGGAGGTCGTGGGTTTGAAACCAAGCCACCGCCTGTCCTGTCAGACTGGCTCCGGCAGAGCAGCCGTATATTCCGATATTCTCGGGTCGATAGGACTTCAGAAGCTCACCATAGACCTTGGCGACATCTTCGCTTGCGGCCGGGAAATGCCATTCGGGTGCCATCCGGTAATCGACAGTGATCACCTTGATGCCGCCAAGACTGGCGATGGGAACCGACTCTATCTGGCCTCCATAGCGAGCTCCTACCGTCATTCCGCCGCCATGAAGGTTGATTAGCACCCGGTTCCTGTTGGCCGGCGAAGTCCCTTTTGCCGGCACAACCACATCCGTCTGCACTCCCCCTATGCTTTCGGGCTTGATGTCGACCGCAAAAACCGTGCGCAGACGATTGAGCCCCGGGATCATCAATGTTTCATCGGTCAGCCGGCGCGTTCGCTCTGCTGGCGTTTCACCTGGCCTTGGCTTGTCGGCTGCGAGCGCCTTCCCCTGAGCTTCAAACTTCCGTGAAAAATCGATGAAATTCTTTTTGGCTTCCGGACTCGCCAACTCGGAGTATGGCACGGACCAGTTCGGAAAGTGCACGGTGCCATCATCATCCACGCGTGACTTGGCAGTATCCTGCTGCGAAAAAGCTACAGGACCTGCAAAAATGATTGCTGCGAAGGCAGTGGCTACGCCTTTTTTTATTCGCTTCATGAGAAGACTCCTCCAAACGAAATTAGTAGATCACCGGAATTAGTTTCTTGGCCCACTGGCGTGTAACAATATACACCCGGTGGCCTGATTTGGAGCCACTTGCGTGCCGGCTAGGCACCGGCTTTCCCTCTCAGGCTGCATAACTGCCTCTGCCACGTGAAACAAAGCCGCAAACTGCCTCATTTTCAGGCCATTGATCCAACACCTCTCCGTCCCACACCTGCAATCGTCGCTGAGTTTCCACCCGCCATCCACGGACGGTAGCCTGCCGGTAGGGACGATGCCGCTGTCCGCCCCACCATCGATCCGAAAAGCCGCCGGGTCAAATGACTTTCTCCCAGCAACAACCAGTAGTGCGATATTTCCGCAAAGGGAAGACGTGCCTCGAAGGACCCTCGGTCGTATCGCGGCAAGCCCCACCAACCCTGCCGGCCAGGCCATCACGGCGCATGCTTCCATTGCGGCACCGGTCCCTCCAACACGCGCGCCGGGGCAGTTTCGGTGTGGGGGCTGGGGGCGGCAGCCGTGGTAGTGGTTGGCAGAGCTGCATCAATAAGGACCGAATGCTCCCAGAGAGCGTTTCCATCAGACAAAAGAGCATTGGATAATTTCCGCCTCATTCCTACCACTTGCAATTGCTCTGATGGTTTCAGTGATAACCCCCTCCATGTAAGTAGCCTTCAAAACTAATCTTTTGTGCGTCGGGCTGCTGGTAGGGGATAGGCTTTGGGTCGAGCCATTCCACCACCTTGTCCTTGATCGAATATGCAAAGAAATGATTCCCCTGTGGGCTGTAATGACCGCCATCGACCAAGTAAGGCTTTATGTATTCACGGTAACTCAGATTGGATTTCCGGAAATCACGCAGGTGGACCTCGTTCATGTCGAAATAATCAAACTTCTCTTTCCCGAGGTAGTCCACCACCTCCTGGTCATCACGCGTACCGCGTTGATTCATTTCCGTTATGTCCGCTGTCATGTTCAGCACAACCAGCAGTTTCTTCCCGTTTTCGCGGGCAAAAGCGCTCGCCTTGTCCAGGATGAACAAGGTTGCGCGCTGCGAGTATCGGTTCAGCAATGCGCCCGCCTGGAACCTTAGAGCAGACTCCTCTTGGCTCCAATCGAAGGGAAAGTCCAGCCGGGCCGCCAGTTTGCTGATCTTTTCACGGTCCAAGTCCCTGATAGTGCCGAAGCTGTAGAGAGCCAATTGGAGGGCCAGATCATCTTTGAGGTGCTCCACCATCCAGTGCGGCTCAGTCATGTGGTACAGTGACTTCTTCGTGGGAAGCGGGTTTTCCTTCTCAACAAAACGCCCTGTTTCCAGGTCCATTTCGACATGGGCCCAAAAATTGCCATGGAACATGCGGCTGCCGTGTTCGTCCCACCGCTGGTAGAAGGTAGCACGACGGTATCGGAGCAGGCTCCGGGTAGAATCGTCGCAACAATCGTAAAGAATCAGGTACTCCGCACCGTGATCGGTTTTTTCTTCACGAATCATCCTCCGGTACGCCTGATAGACCCCATATCCCCCAACGCCGAAGTTCCTGATGGGTTCACCCAGGTGCGCCGCCAAATACTCCTGCCAGGTCTCGCCGTCACTGACCTGCTGGCATTCAGTAAAGCTGTCCCCGTACGTGTTGATGCGGGACTTCCGGCCGGCATACATGAAAGACGTCCGGGCACCGTTGGGTTGGACCGTCGAGATGGTGGCGCTATGGTCGATGCCCCACGCCGGCAGGTAATTGCTCAGCACGTAGCCCAGTTCGGGATCAAATTGGTACAGATTGTCCCCCCGGAGCCATTGGTCCATCACCTCCCGTGGGACCGCACTTTTCTTGATGAATTGATCGAAAGACACTTTCTCCGGCTGTTCTGCCGGTAGAGCTTGAAGAGTATGCGAAAGGAGCATCAACGCAACGATGAACCCGCGCCGGGATAAGGTTTCAGATGACACGTGACCTCCTCTTGGTGTGCAATCCGCTGATGTCGTGCTGCGTAATGACGTCGTCGAATGCGACCGCGACCTGGGCCGACACTCGAAGATGCTCATTGGTGACCGTCTCGTCGACCTCGTACATCTCACGTAACTGCTGGAACATGTCCTCGATCTGC
>JACQNR010000122.1 GCA_016202975.1 Acidobacteriota bacterium | reverse complement strand
GTCTACGAGCTTGAGCTGCATCGCGAGCCGTGCAACGAAATCGGCAGCGCGCTGCTTGAGGACCTGGAGCGCTTCGTCGAAGTCGCCGGCGCCAACAGCGACGCAGACGCGATCGTCATTCATAGCACGATGAAGGCGGGGTTCTCCGCCGGCGCCGACCTGCGAGAGCTTTACTCCGGGATGAAAGGCATTACGGTTGAGGACCGCGTGGCGGGAGTACGACGTTTCCTGGAGCGCATCCACGCCGTGCTGAACGCGCTGGACGGCTCGCCACTCGCCACCATTGCTGCTGTTCATGGCGTGACCTTCGGGGGCGGACTGGAACTGGCCCTGGCCTGCGACCTGATCGTTGCCGACAAGATGGCGCGCTTCTGCTTCCCGGAGCTGCGGCTGGGATTGATTCCCGGCTTTGGTGGCATTCCGCGCTTGCGGCGCGACCTGGGAAACGCTGTCGTCCGCGACCTACTGCTTACCGGCCGCAGTATCAATGCGTCCAAAGCACTGGGTGTAGGGCTTGTTAGTCAGGTCGTTGCGGAAGGGAGGGCGCTCGACGTGGCGCGATTGACGGCGGCCCAGATTCGCAAGTTCGACCGCGCGACGCGCGTCGCCGCCAAGCGGTTCATCAAACCAATCCCTTATGCGGAACTGAGTCAGGAGATTGAGCTCTTTTGCCAGTTGCTGGCGCGACCCGCCGTCGAGGAGGGGTTGAGGAAGTTTGTGGAGAGCAGCGACGCTTTGCCGTATTTGCCTTAGTGTGCTTTGAAGGCTTGGAGTTGATGATGAATACACCAGAACAAACACTGGACGAAATCCTGACGCTCGCCGCCGGACATTTCAAAGTGTCGCGAGAGGAACTGCGTCCGGACGATGACTTCTTCAAGAAGCTGAAGATTGACAGCCTGCAAGCGCTCGAACTCCTGACGCGGCTTGAGCAGCACTTCAGCGTCGAATTACCAGACTACGAAATGCAGGGTGTGAGCGACTTCCGCACTCTGGCAGAGCGTATCCAGGCAAGACTTTAACCACAGAGGCACAGAGACGCTGAGAGAGTGAGTGATTGAACCAGCCGAGTTCCCGCCAGCAACATGCTGAACCTCCAACAATATGATTCGCTCGGGGCGGCGTTGCGCGATGCGCTCGAACGCTGGCCCGATGAGATTTGTCTAATCGAGGCGGACCGCGAGCGCGAAAATTGCCGCCTGACTTACCGGCAATTTCGCGATGCCGCATCGCCGCTTGCAAAATGGCTGCAGGCGAGAGGATTCAATGCCGGCGACTGCGTTGCTATCATAATGACCAATCAGTCGAAGTGGCTGATTTCAGCCTACGCGATTCTCCATGGCGGCGGGGTGCTGGTGCCGCTCGACTACAAGCTCAGCGCTCCCGAACAGATCGAATTGCTCGCGCATTCGAAGGCCAACGTGCTCGTGACCGAGCACCACCTCTGGCGCGCCATCCGGCAATCCGACCAATTCCAGGGCCTGCAATCGCTGACGGTTCTGGTCACCGAAGCGCCCGCCCAAGCCGATCTTGCTGGCGCGCATCGCTGGGAGGAATCCAAGGCGGATGGGACGCCAGATTTCATTCCGCGCGGGCGGCAGGACGTAGCCTGCATTGTTTATTCCTCCGGCACCGGCGGGCAGCCAAAAGGCTGCATGCTTACACACGAGAACTACCTCGAGCAGTGTATCTCGCTGACGCAGTTGTTTCCCTTCTGGCCCGGTGTGCGCTATCTCAGTATTTTGCCGACCAATCACGCAATCGATTTCATGGTGGGGTTCATCGGTCCTTTTGTTTGCGGGGCAACCGTCATCCACTTACGAACGCTGCGCCCGGAATTCGTCCGCGGCGCCTTCTCGCGCTACAGGATCACCTATGTGAGCCTTGTGCCGCTCGTCCTTAAGAATCTCGAAAAAGGGCTGCGGCTGAAGTTTGATGAAATTCCTCCTGGCCGCCGCAGGATGCTCGACCGGCTTGTGGCGGTGAATCGATTTCTCACGAGACGCCGGCCCAAGCTCTGGCTCAGTCGCCTGCTGCTCCAGCAAGTTCACGAGGCCTTCGGCGGTGAGCTGCGGGCAATCTTCGTGGGCGGGGCGTTTATGGACCCGGCGACGATTCAATTCTTTTACGATCTGGGCATCCAGGTGGCGAACGGCTACGGCCTGACCGAGGCCGGGACCGCCATCACGCTCAACGATTTCAACCCGTTTCGCGCCGACACCGTGGGCCGGCCGCTTCCGGGGATGGAAATCAAAATCGTGGACTCGGACGCGGAGGGGGTGGGCCAGGTTGCGGTACGCTCGAAGACGGTCATGGCCGGCTACCTGGATGACCCGGAGCTCACCAGCGAAACCGTTGTCGACGGCTGGCTGATGACGGGCGACCTGGGGCGCATTGATTCGACGGGGCACCTGCAGCTTCTTGGACGTGTCAAGAACATGATCGTGACGGAAGGGGGCAAGAACGTTTATCCGGAAGACATCGAAAATGCGTTTGAAGGTTTGAACGTCAAGGAGCTTTGCGTCTTTGCTGCGAATTTCATCTGGCGCGAGCGCTCCATGGGGGGAGAAGAACTCATCATCGTCCTGCGTGCTGAGTCGGGACACGAGATCGATGCCGGATTAGTCCAGGAGCTTGACCGCCGCAATCAGCGCCTGCCCGACTCTAAGCGCATCAGCGGTTACGTGGTATGGGATGAGGATTTCCCGCGGACGGCGTCGATGAAGATCAAGCGCCCGGTGCTCGCAGAAGCCATCCGTTTAAGGCGGGACCGTGCGCGGTCGGTGGTGAAACTGTGAAGAAGACATTCTTCACCGTCGTCAATCCCGTGGCGGGCCACGGACGATGCGGCCCCCTGGCGGGTCCTGCGCTCGAGAATCTTCGCAAAGCAGGGATCCGGCTTGATGTCGTCGAGACAAAACATGCGGGCCACGGAAGCGATCTCACGAGGGAGGCCTATCAAAAAGGCTACCGTCGTTTTCTTGGCGTGGGTGGCGACGGAGTAGTTTATGAAATTGTGAACGGCCTCTTCCCCGGCGCGGAGGCGGGAGAACGTCCGACGTTGGCGTTGCTTCCGCTTGGCACGGGGAATTCCTTCCTTCGCGACTTCACCACTGAACGCGAAGCCGAATACGCCACGCGCGCGATTCTGGAAGAACGCACACGGCCCTGCGACGTCTTGCGCATGAAGCATCGTGACGGTGTGATCCATTACATCAATCTTCTCAGCGTGGGTTTTGCCGCGGACGCCGCGGCAGTCACCAATCGCAAATACAAACGCTGGGGGCACGTCGGATATCTGCTTGGAGTATTCACCTGTCTGGTCAAGCTCGTCCGGCGGCCCTTTCCTTGTCGAGTGGATGATGAATCCGAATTTGACCGTCGCCCCTGCCTGTTTTTGACGTTCAATAACAGCAAGTTCACCGGCCGCACGATGATGATCGCTCCGAACGCCGACACCTCGGACGGGCTGATTGAGTACGTGCGCTGGGGCCCGATCGGAAGACTCGGCCTCATTGCGAACCTGGGCACGCTCTATGACGGTTCTCACGTCAAGCATCCGCTTGCCTCCCGTCGCACCGCGCGCCGCGTCGAGTTCGCGCTCGATGGCCCGGTGGACGTGATGGTCGATGGAGAAGTTCTCACCCTCCAATGCGAGACCCTTGACGTCCTGCCTTCCGCCATTAATTTCATGGTGTAGCGCGCCCGGCGCACTCCAGTTGAAAACTCGTGTGATAATCGAAAATCAGGTGGCGCGTCATTTTGGAGATTGGAGGACCTGTGTCGGAGGAATCTAGAGAACGGTGGCCGGCCATGTTTCGCGCCCTGCGCCACCGCAATTACCGGCTGTTTTTCAGCGGCCAGATCATTTCGCTGATCGGTACATGGATGCAGTCCGTGGCGCAAGCCTGGCTGGTCTACAGACTGACGGGCTCTTCACTGCTGCTCGGCCTGGTCGGTTTCGCAAATCAGATTCCGGTCTTTTTGTTTGCACCCTTGGGCGGGCTGGTTGCTGACCGTTACAGCCGCCATCGCATTGTAATTGTTACCCAGACGACGGCAATGGTGCTCGCGCTCATCCTCTCCGCGCTGACCCTTCTCGAGCACATCCAGGTGTGGCAGATCATGGTGCTCGCCACGCTGCTGGGCGTTGTGTACGCCTTCGATATTCCCGCCCGTCAGGCGTTCATCGTCGATATGGTGAATTCCGAAGACCTGCTGAACGCCATCGCGCTTAATTCGTCGATCGTGAACGGTGCGCGTATTCTCGGGCCGGCGATCGCCGGCGTGACCGTGGCGGCGATTGGTGAGGGCTGGTGCTTCTTCGCCAACGGCGTGAGCTACATTGCGGTGCTTGCCGGGCTGCTGCTCATGATCGTCCCAGCGCGGGAGCGACGCCCGGGGGTTTCGGGCCTCCAAAGCATCGCGGAGGGCTTTCGATTCGTCACGCAAACCGGCCCCATCCGCGTGCTTCTGATCCTGCTCGGCGTGGTGAGCGTTACCGGGATGCCGTACACCGTCCTGATGCCCATCTTTGCCGACCAGATTCTGCACGGCGGAGCGCGCGGGCTGGGCTGGCTGATGGGCGCGTCCGGCGTCGGCGCGCTGACCGGAACGCTAATCCTCGCAGCAAAGCGCGAAGTCCGCGGACTGGGACGATGGATCACTTTCGCGTCCGTCGGCTTCGGCAGCAGCATGATCCTGTTCGCTCTCTCCCGCTCTTTCTATCTTTCCATCGCGCTCCTTGTCCCCGTGGGATTTTCGATGATGCTGCAGATGGCTTCCTCGAACACCCTCATTCAGACCATGTCCCCCGACGCGCTGCGCGGGCGAGTGATGGCGGTCTATTCCATGATGTTTATGGGCATGGCTCCCTTCGGGGCGCTTCTTGCCGGGGCGCTGGCCGACCGCCTGGGAGCGCCCACCACCGTGGCGCTGGGCGGATTCGCTTGCCTGCTGGGCGCGTTGGTCTTTGCTTCGCGATGGCCCAGCCTGCGCGGTGAGGCTCGCCAACTCATTCTGGCGCAAGCCATTTCCAGCGGCGAGCCGCCCGAAGAAATGACGGGCCAACAGCCCGTTACGTTGGGGAGAGATTCGAAGTGAAGCCGCTGATGCAGCGCGAAACTCGCCCCATGTCACCCTGAGCGTAGCGAAGGGCCTCAGCAGTTTCCGGTAGGAACTACCGAGATTCTTCGCTTCGTCCCGATTCACTAAACACGGACTGCGCTCAGAATGACATTCAAGGCCTAACGCGTCGCTTCCGCCCAGGGCAGTGCATACCAGAAGGCGCCGTCGGGGCGATTGCCCCAAAAATCGATCTCGACAATCGTACTTTCAAACTCGGGGGCTGAAACCATACCGGTTTCGAGAATGCGCTCGCGCGCGCCGCGCAGAATCCCGATCAAATTATCCACCGACGTCCGCAGCCGAGGCTCGCCCGCGCAGCCTCCGAAGAAGATCATGGTGCTCCGCACCGGCTTGAGACCTGCCTCGTGCAGCAGCGCGACCAGCTTGCGGCCGATGTACGGGTCGAGTCCATCCTTCCTGTAGATCTGCATGTATGCGATCCACAAGAGTGTGAGGCCCGGAGGTTCGGGCGAGAGACGCATCTGTTCGTGGTCGTCATCGACAAGAATCACGCGCCCGCCGGGGCGCACCGCTCGCGCCATGACGCGCACTGCGGCAAGTGGGGCATGGAGATGCTCTAGGAGAAACCGCGAGTGTACGACGTCGAACGTTCCCCACTCGTCGTCGCGAAGTGGTGGAGCGAGCGCGTCGCCCTGACGGATTTCGAACTGCGCGCCCTCGGGCACGGTCGAGGCATAGCGGCGCGCCTCGGCAATCTGCTCGCTGTTGATCTCGATCCCAACCACCTTCCCGGCGGGCCCCGCGGCGCGCGCCATCGCCAGGCTCATGCGGCCCGTGGCGCAGCCGAAGTCGATGATCTTTTCCCCGCCCCGCAGCCCCATTTCGCGCAGTGAAGCCTCATTGAGCAGATCGTTCATCAGCGCCAAGCGACGCTGTTCCTCGGGCGAGGTTCCGTGCAGATAGGTTGGTGAATGGCTGCCCATGTGGGTTGTAACGGTAGCGCAGACCTGTAATTCAGGTCTGCAGCTCTTGGTTTTGGTTATTGCCTCGCTTCCGAACCGCGGACCTCAACAACAGGTTCGCGCTACTTGCTTTCTTGGGAACTGTCGTTGCCACGTTTTGGGAGTATCTAGATACAGCACTTCTCCGAGATGGCGACTACACGTCAAGTGCATTACATCCGAGTAGCCGACGATCCACTTGGTAGCTGAAAGCGGCGGTCTCAACGATGTTTCCCGCCAGTCCGCCGGTCTGCCAGCCAGTGCCGCCGGCCGGTCAACGATGACAAATTGACGGCGTCCTTTTGCAACAGACATTTGCGATTTCGCTCAGTTACTGTCCCGAGCCCGCGAACGAGCGTGCGAATGGTTTGCGGAGTTCGCCTGAAGGTTAAACCGTCACGATCAATTTGCAGTTGACATCTGCGACGTCCGAACCGCTCGTTTTATTGAGCTCCGGTGCCGTTGCAAAACTTACCCTCTGTGAGACGCGCTGGCTCACATTGGTCGCTCTTCGTCATTGTCTTCATAATTGCGCTCAGCTCAGTTCTTGGGCGAGTCCGATGAGAAGCCCTTCAGGCCCGCGGATGTAGCAGAGCCGATACGCGTCTTTATACTGGACTACGTCGCCTACGAGCTGCGCGCCGCGCTTGCGGAGCCTTTCAAGCGTCTCGTCGATGTCGCCCACGGCGAACATGACGCGGAGGTAGCCTAGAGCGTTCACGGGGGCGTTGCGGTGATCCGAGATGGCAGGAGGCGTGAGAAAGCGGGAGAGCTCGAGCCGGCCGTGGCCGTCCGGCGTGCGCATCATGGCAATCTCGACGCGCTGATCGCCCAGTCCAGTGACACGTCCTGCCCATTCTCCTTCGATCGTGGCCCGCCCTTCGAGCTCGAGGCCGAGCTCGCGAAAGAAATCAATCGTCCCTCCGAGGTCATCGACGACGATTCCTACGTTGTCCATCCGTTTGAGCGCCATGTGTCCAATCTACAAGGTGTCGTCTAATCTAGCAAACCCTTTTTGCAACGCCGAAGCACGACCGGGGGGACGCGGAACATTTGCTGAACCTGCTGGTGCGGGGCGATTTCCCGCGCCTCTGGCTGCCCACAGCCGAGGAGCGAGACGTGCGCGTGCTCCTTGAGCACCGTCATCAGT
>JACQNR010000135.1 GCA_016202975.1 Acidobacteriota bacterium | reverse complement strand
TCCTCCGGGTATCTCCCCATCCTGCCTCCTTCCCGCAGAATGCTTTACCCGATTCCCGCCTCCAGCGGACAGATCACTTGCTAATTCACCCGGACATTTCACGTGCTAACGACACCACCTGTCCCTTTGTCTTGACCGGCTTTGGTGCTTGTGTTAGCGTCAGCCGCCGGGCATCGTGCGTTACTTGGAGCCCCTCACCGTTATGGCGGAAATGCTCAAAGTTACTCCCGCGCGGCTTGAGAAAATTCTCAAGAAGGCGACCGACCTTATCCTTGCGGGCAAAGCCGTCGCCGTGCCGACGGATACCTTGTACGGCCTTGCGGCGGATCCCTACAATCTGGCCGCGGTAAATGAAATCAATCGCATCAAGCGGCGGACAGTTGAGCGAGCAGTCCCCTTGCTGGTCGATTCCGTTGACCGGGCGGCGGAGATTGCCCAAAACCCTCCCAAGCTCTTCTTCGAGCTCGCCACGAAGTTCTGGCCCGGGGCGCTGACGCTCGTTGTGGCCGCTGCACCCGGACTTCCGCTCAAGATTACGGGGAACACTGGGAAGGTGGGCCTGCGCTGGCCGAAGGCCCCGGTTGCCGAGGCCCTGATCGCCGCCTGCGGGCGCGCTCTTACCGGCACAAGCGCCAATCTCACCGAAAACTTGCCCTGCACGACCGCGGGAGAGGTGCTGCTTCAGATCGGCGACGCCGTTCCGCTGATCATCGATGGCGGACCCACACCCGCGCACGTGCCCTCCACCGTCATCGAACTCACCGGAGACCAAACGCGCCTGATCCGGCCGGGAGCCATTCCGGAATCCGACCTCAAGGACATCTTGGGTTGAATCAGCGCCGCAGACTATTCTTCTGGTTTGCGTTGCGAGGGTATGCAAACAGGTCCGCGCGTGTGTGGGTTTTGCAGGTAGTGCAAATATGAAGGAGGCACTCAAACTTCTTTGCGTTTTGGCTCATCCCGACGATGAATCGTTGGGTACGGGTGGCACACTGGCCCATTACGCCGAGGAAGGAATTGAAACCTACCTTCTCACGGCGACAAGAGGCGAACGCGGGCGTTTCGGCGACCAGAAGGAATCACCGGGATTGGAAGTAGTCGGCAAGGTTCGAGAAGCGGAGCTACGCGCCGCCGCGAAAGAACTGGGCGTTCGCGAAGTGAGTTTGTTGGATTATCGTGACCGCGAACTCGACCAGGCGAATCCCACCGAAATCATCGCCAAGATCGCCGGACACCTGCGGCGGGTGCGGCCTCACGTTGTGATTTCTTTCGGGCCCGAGGGCGCCTACGGCCACCCGGATCACATCGCCATCTCCCAGTTTACGACTGCGGCCATCGTTTGCGCCGCCGACCCGACGTCCTCGGCGCCCGGAAATGCCCATCGCGTCTCAAAGTTCTACTACGTGGCTTGGCCGGAGGATAAGTGGGCGGCGTATCAGGCGGCGCTTAAGGATTTGAAAACCACCGTAGATGGAATCGAGCGGCGGGCGGTGCCCTGGCCCGATTGGGCGCTTACGACAGTGATTGATACGAGTGCAGCTTGGTCCACGGTTTGGCGCGCTGTCTCCTGTCACAAGACGCAGATGTCCATCTATCGCAACCTCGAGCACCTGCCCGAAGAACATCACAAAGGCTTGTGGGGCAATCAGGCTTTTTACCGGGTCTTCAGCTTGGTCAACGGCGGGCGCGGGAGTGAAACGGACCTGTTCGAAGGACTGCGATGAACGATCCCTCGCGTGGGTCGCGGCTCCTGGTTTCCTCCACTAGGGCCGAACGATTTTGCCCACCACGACGGATCTCCGCGCGCCTGTAACGCTCGGGAGATTGCCCGGCAGACCGTGCATCGTCCGGTCGGCAAGGATGGCGAACGCGATGGCCTCTTTGGCGTCGATGGGGAGACCGAAATCGTCGGAGGGGTTGATGGTGATCTCGGGCAGGAGTTCCTGCAGCCGCTTCATGAGGAATTTGTTTTTCGCGCCGCCGCCCGAAACGATGAGGCGATGGATCTTGACGCGCCGGAAGACAAAGCGGTTGAGCGTCGCCACGATCGAGCGCGCCGTAAGCTCGGTGGCGGTTCGCACGGGGTCTTCAGCGCGCAGGCGTTTGCGCAGGAAGAAGCGCTTCACAAACGCCTCGCCGAACTCTTCGCGTCCGAAACTGCGTGGTGGCTTTCGCTGGAAAATCGAAAGCCGCAAGAGTCTACCGAGTAAAGCTTCGTCAGACTCCCCGCGGGCCGCTTGCTTGCCGCCTCCATCGAATGTTCTCCGACCCTTCGTGAAGTGGCGAACCAGCGCGTCAATGACCATATTGCCCGGCCCGGTGTCGAATCCGAAAACGTCTTCTGGGTTCGGGCCAGCGGGAATCACCGTGACATTCGCAATCCCGCCGATGTTGAGCGCCACGCGGCCTTCGCGCGTATCTCGAAGCAGGAGATAGTCCACCATCGGCACGAGCGGCGCGCCTTGGCCCCCCGCGGCCATGTCCGCCGAACGGAAATCGGCGACTACAGGGGCGCCCGTGCGCTCGGCGATGACGGCGGGCTCGGCAATCTGCATTGTGCTTGAGATCTCGCGGCCCGCTTCACGCGATCGCGTCCCCTGATGATAGATCGTCTGACCGTGCGAGCCGATGACGCTCAGTTTCTTGGGTGAAACCTTCGCGCGCCGACAGACGGCGAGTGCGGCCTCGGAAAAGAGTTCGCCAAGCAGAAAATTCATCTGACTGATGGCGCTGGCGCTCGAAGGGTGGCCGGAGGCGACGTGCGCG
>JACQNR010000121.1 GCA_016202975.1 Acidobacteriota bacterium | reverse complement strand
CTCGACGGCCAACAGCAGTATCACTCCACCATCGAGCACCGGAATAGGCAGTAAATTGAAAATGCCGAGCTGCAGGCTGATGAAGCAAATCAACATGAGCAGCTCCGGCGTTCCGGCGCGATAAGCCTCACCCGAAAGTTGCGCGATGCCGATGGGCCCGGTGAGCGAGCGGGCCGACATCCGGCGCGTCAGAATCTTTCCCAGCACGTCAAAGGTGGCGAGCGAATTCCTCAGATTGTCGCGCAGCGAGGAGGAAATTGCCTCGACCCAGGGAAGCTGCCGGATGATGGTATTGCTGCGGAAGGCCACTCCGATGCGCCAGACCTTTTCGCCGCGCAGTTCCGTCAGTACGGGCTTGAGCTGGAACTCAATTTCTTTGCCCTGGCGCGACACCGTGATGGCAGTCGGTTTCCCGGCGCCTTCCTGAATCGAGGTTGCGATGCGCGGCCAGAAGAAGACCCGGCGGCCGTCAAGCGCCACAATTTCGTCGCCCGCCTTCATGCCCGCCTGGCCTGCGGGCATTTCCGCTTCGACCGAATCCACCGTTGCCGGGACGCTCGGGTACCAACCCGCATTGCCGGTATGATTGGGCCCGTGGGAAACCGGGGTGACGGTCAGCGCGAGAGGTTCGCCGCCTCGAACGATCTCCACCGGAATCGCCTCGTTGACGGTGGTGAGGATCTTGAGTTCCACATCTTCCCATTTGGGGTTCTGCACGCCATCGAGACGCGCGATGAGATCTCCGGCCTGGATTCCCGCTTTGGCGGCGGGAGAGTCCGCGTCCACGTCGCCGATTCGCGCCGGCTGCTCCAGGTACGCGGGCTTCTGATAATGGAAATGGTACAGGCTGCCGAGAAGCAGAATCGCGAGTCCGATATTCATGGCCGGACCCATGATGACCACGAAGAAGCGCTGCCACCGCGGGTGGCTGAGAAATTCTCCGGCCTTCCCTTCCCGCACCTGAGTGGGATCGTCCCCGGCCATCTTTACGTACCCGCCGAAGGGTAGAATGCTCACCCGATAGTCGGTTTCGCCACGCCGGTGACCGAACAAGCGTTTGCCAAAGCCCAGAGAAAACACCAGGACGCGGATGCCGAAAGCCTTCGCCGCCATGAAGTGGCCCAGCTCATGGATAAAGATCATGAAGCCGAGGACCACAACCACAACCGCGATGTTGGTTAATGCGTTTTCAAACATTCCCAGTATCTACCTTCAAATCTCCGATTGTGGCGGCGTCCCCTCCGGCCGTTCTACGTTCCTGACGGCGATGAGGACATCGCCGCTACAACTTCCCGGGCCCGCCGGCGAGCTTCCGCATCGCTCGCAAGAAAATCGTCGAGGCAAGTGAAGCCTGCCCTCGGGGTCTTGGCCAAAACCCCCTCGATGACGCGCGGAATCCCCAGGTACGGTAACTTCCCCCCCAGGAACGCTTCCACGGCCACCTCATCGGCGGCGTTCAACACACACGGGAGTGCCCCGCCCCCGTCCAGCGCGAAACGCGCCAGTTCCAGGCACGGAAACCTCTCTTGTTCGGGCGGGTCAAAATGCAGCGCACCCGCCGCAGCGAGATTGAGATTCAGCCCGTCGCCGTGCAATTCCACCCGCTCCGGGTAGGTCAGCGCGTATTGGATCGGCAAGCGCATATCAGCAACCGATAGCTGCGCCATCACCGTCCCATCTAGAAATTCTATCATGGAATGCACGACGGACTCGGGATGAATCAGGACATCAATCCGGGCGGAGGGAAGCCCAAAAAGCCAATGCGCCTCAATGATTTCGAGGCCTTTGTTCATCATGGTGGCCGAGTCAATGGTGATGCGCGAGCCCATTCTCCAGATGGGATGCTGGAGGGCTCGCTCCGGGGTCACCTGGGCCATCTCGGCCAGGGGCGTCAGGCGAAACGGCCCGCCCGAGGCGGTGAGGATCAGCCGCCGAACTTCCGCCCTCCCTCCGGCGCGCAGGCACTGGTGCAGGGCGCTGTGCTCGCTGTCGATGGGCAGAAGTTCGATGCCCCGCTCGCGCGCGGCTCGAGTGACGAGTTCGCCGGCGACGACCAGGGTTTCCTTATTGGCAAGACCGATGTGCTTTCCGGAACGAATCGCCTCGTAGGTGGCGCGCACGCCGGTTACACCGTGGGCGGCGGAAACGACAAAATGAACGTCCGGATGCGTCGCCGCCTCGACGGTCCCGGCGGCCTCCGCCACAATCTTGGCGCTCGATTGCGGACCGAGGCGCGCGCGCAGAGGCTCCACCAAATCGCGCGTGGCCACCGAAACGATTTGAGGGCGAAACTCCCGGACCTGCTCGGTGAGGACGTCGAGGTTCTTGCCCGCCGCGAGGGACACGATCCGGAAGCGCTCCGGCAAAGAGCGCACAACGCGCAGGGTGTTTTGCCCGATAGAACCGGTCGAACCGAGAATGCACAGGCCCTTTACCATATTCCCAAATCCTTAAGCGAAAGCGCCAGCCAAAGTACCGCCGACCCGAACAGCATCGCGTCGATGCGGTCGAGCATTCCTCCGTGGCCAGGCAGAAGGCTTCCGGAATCCTTGACCCCCGCACTGCGCTTCATGGCCGACTCCGCCAGGTCACCCACCTGCCCGGCGATGGCAATCAGCCCAGCGAGAATCAGTACGATAACACCGTCTGCCGCCCGCCAGGCCCAGTGCGTGTAAGCCCAGGCGGCGAGCAGGCTCCCGGCGAATCCTGCCACCGAGCCTTCCCAGGTCTTTTTGGGTGAAACGCGGGGGAAAAGCAGGTGCCGTCCCACGGTGCGACCGATGAAATAAGCGAAGATGTCCCCCGCCCAGATTGTCAGGAAGAGCACAAAAACCCAGTGGAAGCCGCTCGCCGGGTCTTTGAAACGAATGGGGATCAATAAAGCTAACGGCAATCCGACGTACAGGACGCTCAAAGCTGTCGTCGCAACCGCTGCGAGGTAGTCCTTGACTTCGCGAACCTGGACAAGCGCGGCAGCGAGAGTCAGCAGGAGGAAGACGCCGAATACTACAAATGTCAAGTTCGCGCCTCCCCGTGCGGCATGAGCCTCGGCCAGGCACACGCCGCCTGTCCCGGCGTAGCCGAGCTCGGCGAGGACTCGGAAGCCGCTCGCCCGGCAAAGCAGAAAGTATTCGTGCAGGGCGAGCCCCGCCAGCAGCAGCACCACGGCTAGAAAAAGCCATAGCGGCGACCACCCGATCACGTAGATGGCCGGGGGAAAAAGCAAGAGGGCGGTCAGGATTCGAGTTTTCATTCAGGGGATTTCATGCTCTCGGGGCGTCCGCCGTTCGGCGGTCTGCGCCCCAATGACGTGACTAAGCCAGGCCGAGGCCGCCGTAACGGCGCTCGCGCCTTTGAAAATCGATAATGGCCTGGAACAGGTTTTCCTGCTGGAAGTCCGGCCAGAGGGTTTCGGTGACCCAGATTTCCGAATACGCCACTTGCCAGAGCAGGAAATTGGAGAGCCGCATTTCGCCGCTCGTGCGAATGAGCAGGTCGGGGTCGGGCACATCGTGCGTGTAGAGGTGACGCGCGATGGCGTCCTCATCGACTTGGGCGGAGCCGTTGCTTCCGGCATACGCGAGCAGTGCGTTCACAGCGTCAACCAGCTCGGTCCGCGCGCCGTAATTGAGCGCGAGCGTCAGGCGCATCCCGGTATTCTGGCGCGTCTTGTCGATGGCCGTGTCGAGGTCCGCCTGGACGGCCTTGGGCAGGTCCGCGACGCGGCCAATCACGCCAAGTCGGATATTCTGCCGGTTCAACTCGCCGATCTCCTTTTTGAGGTACTCGCGCAGCAGCGCCATCAGGAGCTTGATTTCGGTTTGCGGGCGCTTCCAATTTTCGGCCGAGAAGGCGTAGAGCGTCAGAAACGGAACGCCCAGGCGCGCGCAGGCCTCGACCGCGTGGCGCACGGCGCGAATTCCGGCCCGGTGCCCGGCGATGCGCGGCAGCCGGCGGCGCTTCGCCCAGCGGCCGTTCCCGTCCATGATGATCGCAATATGCTTGGGCAGGCGGTCCAGGTCGATCTTCGCCAGCAGTTGCGCTTCGAGCAGTTCCGTTTTCACCGCGGCTCGCAAATTGGAGAAAGAGATTTATCCAACAAAGTGACACGTTAGCATACAGCCAGAAGCGCCGCAAGGTGGACGGGCGTGACAGTTCCCCCGCGCCCTCCTCCGATTCTAACCTGGATTTCCAATTTGAGTTTCGGGTATTGAATCTCTGCTGGTCTTCGCCACCTCTATTCGACTGGGTTCCAACGTGCTGAAGATCCTCTGGAGGTCCGCACCTAATGGGTGAGATAGAAAACCAGCCATTTCGGCTCTCTTACAACAGCTCCCTCAGGCGGCCAGTTCGAAGAAACCGCGACGGGTAGCGGCGAAGTTGGCGTTTCGCTTCGGGGAGTTGTCCCCCCGAGTCGGATTCATCGTGACCAACCTCCAGACGGACAGCCCGGCCGTGGTGCGGTTTTACAATAAACGGGTCCCGGCGGAGCAATGGATCAAAGAAGGCAAGCGGGTGGGGAAGATGACACGGTTGAGCTGCCACGGCTTTCGGTCGAGCGAGGCGAATTTGTGCTATGATCTCGCTCGGCCAGGCGAGTCCGCGCGCCCGCCAAACGGTGTCATCGATACCGGATACCGTGTGATTGACGCCGCCGACTTGCCTACATTTCGGAAGCAACTGGCTGAACTGGCGAAGAGGTGAAGAAGCTGGACGTTCAGATTCAGTCCACGGCAGCCGAGGAGCCGTAACCGATGCGCGGCGGCCCGTATCTTGCCCTGAACTGCACTGACCTCTCCGGGCTCGCCGCGCAAGTTGCTTCCGCCGACCAACGCGAAAGGGACGCAACGTCCCGCGGAGAACCATTATGCCTCTGAATCGACGCCGCTTTCTTCATGGAGCGGGCATGGCAGCAGTCGGGGTTGGTGCCGGCGCGGCGGCGCCGTGGTCACCAGCCGCCGAAGATTCAAGCGCACGGAAACTGAAAGTGACAGGGTGCAAGACCCTTGTAGTGGACAACGTCCCCCCCTATTGGGGCTTCAAGCAGTGGCTTTTCGTCCAGCTGCTTACCAATGAGGGCCTCATAGG
>JACQNR010000126.1 GCA_016202975.1 Acidobacteriota bacterium | reverse complement strand
CTTCAGGCACAGATCGACTACGCGTTCCGGGCCACGCATGTCGCCGCGTTGGCCGGCAAGGCGATCACGGAGCATTACTACGGGAAAGCTCCGCGGAAATCCTATTTCTGGGGGTGTTCCGGCGGCGGCCGTCAGGGGCTGGTGGAGGCGCAGAGATTTCCTTGGGATTTCGATGGCATTGTGGTGGTGGCGCCGGGCATTAATCTCTCTGGCGTCCTGATGAGCAGGTTGTGGAATACGCGTGTTGCTACCCAGGGAGGACCGTCGCTCTTTAGCCCTGCAGACGTCAAGTGGTTACACGAGGCCGTGGTCGCGAAATGCGATCAAGATGATGGTGTCAAGGATGGAGTGATCGGCAATCCTCTTGCGTGCAAGATCGATCCCTCCGAATGGGCCTGCAAGGCTGGAAACAAAGCGCCATGTCTATCCGCAGCGCAAGCGGAAGCTTTTACCAAAATCTACGCGGGACCGACCAATTCCAAGGGCGACCAGATCCACACGGGAGGATTTGTACCCGGGCTGGAGTTCAGTATCCCAACCACGCCTGAGGTATGGACTTTATCGAGAGACTTCTGTCAGTACATGGGCTTCACGCCGGCTCCCGGTCCGAGCTGGAAACCCACTGATTTCGACTTTGATCGCGACTACAAGCGGCTTGCGCTCGCTCAAGCGCTTCTGGAAGACGCCAATCCGGATTTACGCAAGTTTAAGGCGGCGGGCGGCAAGCTCATTCTCGCCCATGGTTGGACCGATGGCCTCTCACCGCTCAACACGATTGATTACTATGAGATGGCTGAAAAGACCATGGGCGGCCGCGAGGCGACGCAGGATTTCTTCCGTTTGTTCATGGTTCCAGGAATGGGCCACTGCAGCGGCGGCGCCGGCGCGTACGCCATTGACTACTTGAGCTCTCTGGAAAACTGGACGGAGAAGGGTCAGGCTCCTGATGTAATGATCGGTGCTCATGTAAAAGAAGAGGTCTACACAGGATGGAATTTCAAGCTTCCCGCCGAACCAGCCGACGTAACCTTCACGCGTCCCGTGTATCCGTATCCGTTGCGAGCGAAGTACAAAGGAACGGGCGATCCTAATGATGCCGGGAGCTTTAAGCCCGTCGGCCCATAGTCAGGTGCGACGAAAGCGTGAGAGCACAGACGCTCATTGGACGCGGATCGCCACGATCGATATGCACACCCGAGGGGAGCCGCTGCGGGTCATCACCTAGGGGCTCCCGCCCATCGAAGGCGCCACGGGCCTCGAGAAACGCCGTTACTGCGCGGACTGTGCGAAGCCATCCTGTTTTTGGCAGGCTACCGCGCCCACTGCACCACGGAACACATCTTCCCGGTCATCGGTGGGCTCACCGAGGCCTCCCTCCGGTAAGTATGAAATTCCTTCGTCGGGTGGCCATTGACTTGGATGCCGGAAGCTGTTGTGTCTCGCACGGACAATGGAACGGCAGCGGGTCAACGGTGCGCCTAGCGCACCGCTTTGCGAATGCGACCGTGGAACGCAACAGCCGGCTTTGTTGGCCGTTTGAGGTGCTTTGGCAGGGAGTGGAGGAAGGTCTGCGCCTTTGCTCACACCTTTTGCCCGAAGAGAAGCTGGCAATTCATTCGGTTGGCGCAGACGGCTGGACGGTTGGTTACGTCCGACTCGACGCGACGGGGCGGCCACTCGGCGACCCTCTTTGCTATCGTGACCCGCGCACGGGAAACGCTATGCCCGGAGTCTGGGCACGCATTGGGCCGGAAAGACCTTACGAGCTGACGGGCATTCAGTCCCTGCGCTTCAATACTCTCCACCAGCTTTACGCCGACCGGCGCGACGCCCTCTTACCAGGTGCGCGCTGGCTGAACATCCCAGAGTATTCCCTCTGCAGTCTCACGGGGCGCGCGCCCGGCGCGGCCGTGGTCGAATACACTAACGCAACGCATCCGAAACTCGTCAAACCGCGCAGGCGCCAATGGTGTGACGAGATCTTCGCGAAGGCGGGCCTCGACCGCTCGGCCGCACCGCCCATCGTCACCCCAGGAACCCGCTTGGGACCTCTTGATGGCGAGGTCGCTTTGCATCCCGCTTATTGCTCAACTCAGGTGATTGCGCCTGCTTGCCACGACACGGGCGCCGCGATGGCCGGCATCGCGGGCGAAAACACCGACTGGGCATTCATCAGCTCAGGAACGTGGCCGCTGCTAGACACGGTGCTCGAGGAGGCGTGCATGACCAAAGCGGTGCGTCAGGCCAACTTCACCAATGAAGGCAGTTTAGGCGGCCGGATTCGATTCCTGAAGAACGTCTATGGCCTGTGCCTGCTCGAGGAGTGCCTGCGCGACTGGAAGGCGTCGGGCGGCCCCGCCTGGACATTGCCCAAGCTCATTGCTGAGTGCGAACCAAGGCCGATAGCGAAAGTGGTTTTCAACGTGGATGCCCCTCAACTGATGCCGCCGGGCCAGATGCCAGCCCGGATTAACCGTGACCTTCGACAGGCGGGGCAGGCGGCGATTCCTAAAGACGCGGAGCACAAGCCGGAAATGGCGAATGGCATTTTTGCCAGTCTCGCCGCACGATACGCTGACGTGCTGCGAGCGCTTCAGGAGGTCACGCGCAGGGGCTTTCGCCGCTTCTATGTGGTGGGTGGAGGCAGCCAGAACGATTATCTCAATCGCTTGATTGCAGAGCACACCGGGCTTGAAGTGAAAAGCGGGGCGGCGGAAAGTTCCACGGTGGGCAATTTCGCTATTCAGTTTGCATCAATCGAGAGCAGTCATCGCGGCGTGGCGCTGGCCACCACGGCCCGGTGGGCCAGACGGCTGAACCATTCTTTGTCCCCTCAGGTATCTGGGCACTGTGCAAGTTCAATTGGGGATACATGCTGGTCGCATCCCCCAGGGCCCGAAGCGGGTCGGTTGTCCGATTCGGGCACCTCAGTTGTAGGTGTCATGACGACAACTAACCCTGACTGAAGGGCTGACCATGACTACTGGATGAAGATTTGCTCAGAAATACGTGGGTAGGCCCGCTTTATGAGATTTCAGGAGGCAAAATAATGAAACTTGGCGAAATGGTAGTCGGCTCGGTGATGATGTTTTTGCTCGCCAACTCAGCAGTGGCCCAGCACGGAGCAGTTTCGGTGGCGGTGACTGTCGATAAGTCCAAACCCGGCCCTGAAATCGATCGAAACATTTACGGACAATTTGCG
>JACQNR010000127.1 GCA_016202975.1 Acidobacteriota bacterium | reverse complement strand
GGAGGGGTCGATAACGCCTCCACCACCGAGGACTACACGCTTTATTGGGAGACGATTCCCAGCTCGCTACTCCCTGTAGCGCTATGGCTCGAGGCCGACCGCATGCGTAACCTCGACATCAGCGAAAGGAGCTTCAACACCGAGCGCGAAGTGGTCAAGGAAGAGCGCCGGATGCGTTTTGAGAATCCGCCCTACGGAACCGTCGTGGAAACGCTCTACCGGCTGGCGTTTACCGTGCATCCCTACGCTCATACGCCCATCGGGAGCATGGAGGATTTGGACCACGCCAGCCTCTCAGACATCCAGGCGTTTTACGATACGTATTACGTTCCGGAAAACGCCACGCTGGTCATTACGGGCGATTTTGAGCCCGCGGAAGCCCGCGCGCTCGTCGAAAAGTACTTCGCACCGATTGCCCGGGGAACTGCTTCGGGCGAACGAAGCATTCCACCCGAACCCATCCAAACTGCCAAGCGGAGACTGCAGATCACCCGCAATGTGGCACTACCCGCCTATATCGCGGGATACCACATGCCCGCCGACGGCACTCCCGACGCCTACCCGTTGCGAGTCGCCGCGCGAATACTCTCCGAGGGGGAGAGCTCGCGAATCCAGCGCCGCCTCGTTTATGAAAAGCGCATGGCCCTGCAGGCGGAGAGCGATGGTAATTTTACAGAACACCCGAACCTGTTCTTTGTCTTCGCGGTGCTCAACGCCGGATTCACGCCCGCACAAGTGGAGGCCGAGCTCATAGACGAGCTCAACCGCTTCAAGACGGAGCCTGTGCCGGAGGATGAGCTTTCGCGGGCCAAAACCCAGATCCTTCGCGACTTTGTCGTCAGCCGCGAGAGCGTCCAAAGTTTAGGCGAAGAACTGGGTTATGCCGCTGTGGTGCTGAAGGATCCGGGGCTTCTCGACGCCGAGCTAGACCGTTTTCTCCGCGTCACGCCGCAGGATATTCAGCGCGTTGCGCGGAAATACTTCGTGCCCGAGAACTCCTCGGTCGTCGAGGTTTATCCCTCCCAGAGCGGGATAACCGGCGCAAAATAAAGGCATGGAATGACGAAAAAATCACAGCCGGGAAGTAAGCGAACTCGATCGATCGCGTGGGAGATATGCCTGGGATTTTTCCTCGCCTCTATTCTGATCGCAGCGGTCGGCGTAGCGCGCGAAGAGCCGCCGGAGGTGCCACCGCCCAAGCCCCTCATTCTGCCGACTCCGACTGTCGCCAAACTTTCTAATGGCCTCCAGGTGGTTGTCGTCGAGAGGCGAGCACTGCCTCTCCTGACGCTGCGACTGGTGGTGCGATCGGGTGCCGAGTCAGACCCACAACAGCTTCCGGGAGTGGCGCAAATGACGGCGGAAGTTCTCACCCAGGGCACTTCCAGACGCAGCGCGCGAGAGATCTCCGACGCGGTCGATTCGATGGGCGCGCAGCTCACCTCCGGAGCGGAGTGGGACCAGTCCTACGCTGAGTTAGCGGGTCTCTCGGACCAAACCGACCGCGCCTTCGAGCTGCTCTCCGACATCGTCCGCCATCCTGCATTTCCTGCCGAGGAGGTTGATAGGAAACGCCAGCAATCCATATCGGCGCTCGACCTTCTCCGTGACGACCCCGCCTACATGGCAGACGCCGTCTTTAATGTCCTTGTCTTTCAAGGAACGCCTTACGGTCATCCTTTGGATGGAACGGTCGAAACGTTACGCCGTCTTTCGCGCAGGGACCTCGAAGCATTTCATGCCCGTTATTACCAGCCCGACAATTGTATTCTCGCCGTTGTGGGTGACATCAGCCAAGGTGATGCTTTGGCGCGCGTCGAGAAATTCTTTGGTGAGTGGAAGGGAACTGCGCCATCGAGTTCGCTTCCGCCCGCTGGCTCGGAGCGCATATGGCGGCGCATTGTGGTTGTAGATAAGCCCGACGCCGTGCAAACCGAGATTCGGGCAGGGAATCGCTCTGTCCGGCGCGACAGCCCGCAATACTACGCGCTGACCGTCGCAAACCAGGTACTGGGGGGCCCGGCCGTCAACCGCTTGTTCCGTCAGCTTCGTAGCCGGCGTGGCCTGGCCTACGGCGCATCGAGTGAACTCACTCTCCAGCAAACGGCGGGGGCCTGGATGGGCAAGACGTCCACGCGCACATCCGAGACGGTGCGAAGTCTTCGCGCCATGCTCGAGGAAATCGACCGGCTGCGCTCGGGCCACGTCAGCTCGCAAGAGATGCGAATGGCCAAAAGCTATCTGGTCGGACACATGGCCCTGGAATTTGAAACGTCGGACGATATCGCCGCCCAAACCCTGGAACTTATCGTGCATCGCCTTCCGCTCTCTTACTGGAACGATTTTGCCGAGCAGGTCAACCGCGTCGAGCCGAGCGATGTGACGGTTTCGGCGGAAGAGGACCTGAACGAAAACAGTCAGGTCATAGTTCTGGTGGGTGACTCGAGCCAATTTTCCAGGGAGCTCCGCAAGGTTGGCCCCTTCGAAACGATTGCACTCAAAGATCTCGATCTCGCCTCTCCTGGCCTTCTGCGGCGGGGCAGATAACGACACCTAACGACAGGGTTCTGGCCGCGTCGCGTTCCTAACCGATCCGGAGGAACCGCCTGCCTGGCGAGGCGATTCTGAACCGCTCGCCCCTGTAGCTATTCGCTTCCGCGTGAAGTAATATCCAAAGATTGCATGGATGGCGGGTGCCGCTACGCCCTCCCATGTATTTGCTGGAGGAAGGTCAGGTCATGCGAAAAAGCAGACTTCTTTCAACCCTTTGCCTCATCACCCTGGTTGCTTTCGGTGCACTGGGATCCTCTTCGGAG
>JACQNR010000119.1 GCA_016202975.1 Acidobacteriota bacterium | reverse complement strand
GTCTTTCTTCTCGAGGCCACTGCTCTGTTAATACTTGCATTGTATGCTCCGCCGACCAGGGTAAAACCCGGAGCCGACCAGGGCGCGAGCGGCAGTCTGGCGCTTCCTCTCCCGGGAGGGACAGAGGAAACCTTTGAGCCCCACATCTCTATTGACCCATCAAATGTGGATCACGTTGTTGTAGCCGCTCAGTACGGGCGGCGATTCGGCCGAGCCGGGACCGCAATTTACCAATGGACTTCCATGGACGGCGGCAGATCTTGGAACGGCCAGACCGTGCCGGCAGCGAAATTTCCCGGCATCTTCGTTGCGGATCCGGTAACGGCCGTGGGAACTTCCGGGGAAGTCTACGTTGCATCCATGTTCGGGAATCACGCCATCCCCAACAATCCTTTTGGATTCCAGTTGTCGCGCCTGGATGGCGGCTACACCAACAAGGCGCTTTATTATTTGCTGGCTCCCCTATTGCCGTTGTGGCGCCTGACTGCCGATAATTCCAACAGGGAGGGCGGCATGGCTGTTGCCAGAACGGCTGGTGTCGGGCACACATTCATGCCTCCCGTTATTATCGGAGGGACTGATATGAGCGGTGATCCCGGAGACAAGCCTTGGCTCATAACGGACAACAACCCCGCCAGTGCGTATCGAGGGTCCATTTATGCCTCCTGGGCAGGCTTCTTTGGCAAGAAAATAAAGTCATTGGAGACTATATCCTCGGGGCTGCTCTTCGTCTACTCACGGGATGGAGGGACAACCTTCTCATCGCCGGAATATATTACACATCACGGTTTCGGTGTACAGCTTGTTGTCCGCCCGAATGGAATTCTGGATGCGCTCTATCTAAGCGAAGACTTTAAGGCCGTTCTTCATCAGCAGTCGTCGAACGGCGGAGTGAGCTTCACTCCGGAAACCGTTGTCGCGCCGAAAGAAGCGGATACCCTCCGAAGTCTTCCGACGCTGGCCGTCTCCCCCGAGGGTGCGCTCCTGGCGTGCTGGTCGGAGAAACGAAAGAGTATTCATGTTGTCTGTGAGACAAGCGAGGATGGCCTCCGCTGGTCACACATGACCGACGTAGTGCCGAATCCGCCGGAAGGGGGGGTCATCGCCTATCCTGCTGCGGCGGCCACTGGCGCTGTCTGGTGGGTTCTCGTGTACATCGCCGACGCTGACGCGACTCGAGTCGTCCTGTATAGGTCAATCGACCGTGGCGCCTCCTTTTCTCCCTACGCCACTCTTGCGACCCGGCGCTTTGGTGCCCCAAGTTTCTGTGCCGTTTTCGTATATGAGGGTTCCTGCCGATACAATGCCTTCGTTCGCGATTTCCTCCCTGGAGACTATGTCGGACTTGCCGCCTCTGGCCACCGTCTGGCAATGGCCTTCGCCCTGCCGCGGAACGACGACCCCGTTGGCTTTACGAATGTCTACGCTCAGGTTCTGGATTTGCCCGGCGAATCCGGCGCCTCGTCCACGGGTCATTGACGGGCCGCGCTCGGCAGCCACTCGCAGGCCAGATTCCTCTGGCGGAGGGCGCGTCAGGCGATAATCACATTATAGGCTCTTACAAATGTCAATCCTACCGCACACCAGCCGGCGAGTTCTGTCTCAGCGAGAGTTGATAACGGTAGGGGGAGCCGCGGTGGGCTGCAGTCGCTATTTCACCTTCAATTCTCTGGCATCTGAGATTTGCAGGTGCTACACTCAGCCTGTTATCCCTCAGGAACGGCCGTTGAATGGCTCAAGTTCCCCCATCGGGCGCCCCAGAGAGATGAACAAAGAACACCGAGAAGGCTTCCGATGAAGGTTTTGCTCGTCTATCCCGAATTTCCCGACACGTTCTGGAGTTTTAAGCACGCGCTGCGATTTCTGGGCAAGCGCTCGGCGTTTCCCCCGCTCGGATTGCTGACCGTGGCGGCCATGCTGCCTGAAAGCTGGGAGAAACGGTTAGTGGACGTAAACGTCCGGCCCCTGCGCGACTCCGACCTCGATTGGGCTGACGTGGTGTTTCTGAGCGGTATGCTAGTGCAGGCCCCATCGATGCAGGAACTCATCGCTCGCGCCAAGGCGCATGGGAAGCGAACTGTAGTCGGCGGGCCGATCGTGAGCTCTCAGGACGCCTCCGTGGCGGGCGCCCACCATCGCGTGGAGGGCGAGGCAGAGGAGATCTTGCCGGAGCTGATCCGGGACCTCGAGCGCGGCGAAGCCCGGCCGTTCTACAAGAGAGATATGCTCCCCGATCCGAAAACGTCGCCGCCGCCCCTGCTCGCCCTGGCCGAGATGAATCGCTACAGCTCGATGGCGGTGCAGTTTTCGCGCGGCTGTCCCTTCACCTGCGAGTTCTGCGACATCATTGAAATTTACGGGCGGAAGCCGCGCTCCAAGACGCCCGGCCAAATCCTCGCCGAATTCGATCAGCTCCACCGCCTGGGCTGGCGGGGGCGCGTCTTCCTGGTGGATGACAACTTCATAGGTAACAAGAAGAGTGTGAAGGCGCTGCTGCCCTCGATGGCGGAGTGGATGCGCGCCCACCGGTCCCCCTTTTCTTTTATCACCGAAGCTTCCCTGAACCTTGCCGAAGACGACGAGTTGATGAGCGGGATGCGCAAGGCCGGGTTCACGAGCGTCTTTCTGGGCATTGAAACGCCGGTGGCGGAATGCCTGAAGGAAACTACCAAGTTCCAGAATCTGAGACACGACCTGCTCACGAGTGTGCGGCGGATTCACGCGCACGGCATCGAGGTGATGGGGGGATTCATCGTGGGCTTTGACCACGACCCGCCGGATGTTTTCGATCGTCAAATCCAGTTCATCCGCGAAGCCGCGATTCCACTCTCCATGGTGGGACTGCTCACCGCTCTGCCCAACACCCAGCTGTGGCGGCGCCTCAAGGCGGAAGGCCGGTTGCTCAAGCAGAGCATCGGCAACAACACGCTGGCGGATCTGAATTTTATTCCCCGAATGGATTCTCAGAAACTGCTGGAGGGATATCGCCGCATCCTGCAAACCGTGTACAGCCCACGCGAATACTTCGAGCGCGCCTCCGCGTTCATGGCGCAACTGGGGTCATCAGCCCGCACCCCGCTGGTCTTCGCCGATCTCCTGGCGGCCGTCCGCTCGCTGTGTCGACAGGGGCTGCAAAGCAACTACCGCACGGAATATTGGAAATTCCTCCTGCGGGCCGCCCGCCAGCATCGCGCGCGTTGGGGCATGGTCTTTACGCTGGCCATTATGGGTCATCACTGCTTCGAACTCGCCCAGGCCCAGGAAAACTCCTAGCAGGTTGATGAAAAACCCTTTTTCGTGCTGACTAGGGATATAGCCTATGCTGAAAACAAGGAACTTGCGATTGTTAAAGTACGGCAAAACAAGCGTTTTTTCGACTTTTTCATCAACCTGCTAGACCTGCTGGGTAATCCATCTGATACTTTTTGAATCGTGTTGCTCGACAGGACAGGTCCGATTTGAGGAGGGGTTTTAGCCCTTCTTAAGCACGGCCAGGACGAGGCGGCCGCATTCCTTCAGGGTTTCGAACACTCCGACGCCCTTAAAGGCCACGGCTTCGAAGGTCGGTTCGGATTTCTTGCAGAGAGCTTTCTTGAGCTCGTCGACGGGCAACGCGCTGGGAAGGTCGCGCTTGTTCAGTTGCAGGATGTACGGAACTTTCATGAGATCGTAGCCGTGTTCTTTCAGGTTCTCGTTCAGGTTCTCGATCGCTTCGTAGTTGGCGTCCATGCGCTCTTCCTGGGAATCTGCGACAAAAATCACGCCATCCACGCCGCGCAGAATCAGCTTGCGGCTGGCGTCGTAGAAAACCTGTCCGGGAACGGTGTAGAGATGGAAGCGCGTCTTGAAGCCGCGAACCGTGCCAAGATCGAGGGGAAGGAAGTCGAAGAACAGGGTGCGATCGGTCTCGGTGGCGAGCGATATCATCTTGCCGCCCTTCTTCCCGAGGGTCTGATCGAAGATCCATTGCAGGTTGGTAGTTTTGCCGCCCAGACCCGCTCCGTAGTACACGATCTTGCAGTTGATTTCGCGGGCGGCGAAGTTGATAAAGCTCACTCGAAGGTATCCCCAATCTGCAGCTGACCCAGCCGCCAATCTTCCTGTGGGCGGACGCCTGCGGACTCCGTCAATCCCTTACGAAGCCCGGTTGTGCCCCGGCTCTCGGTTTATAACATATCGACCCATCCTTGACAATAGTTGAGGGCGCGGGCGTGGCGAGCGTTAACTATAGAGTCTATATTCGATTATGAATCAAGCTGGGACGAGCGCGTCCCGCCCCAGCCAAACTCCCGGCTGACGGCGTCGAGCGAATCGCCGAGCGCCTCGACGACGCCATTCCACTCGCTTTCGGCCTCTTGCGCGTTTGCGCCGTAGGCATGGATGAACACGGTGGCGTAATACCCTGAACGGTCTTCGAGGGTGAACAGGCATCGCCGGATGAAGATTTCGATCTGGGCGAAAGCCTTGGAGTCCTTCAGCCGCTGGGCGAGCAGGGCTCCCATCTTTTGATAGGGTTCAACGTGCGAGTTCATGTCGGCCCGGTCGATGAGCAAGTCCACGTAGCTTCCCACCTTGTGGGGCAGACCGAAGGCGATTCTCTCCTCGAGATCCAAATCCGATGTCGCCCAGGCATCACATTTCGCCGTCCGGAAGGGCATGGCGGCGCTGTTGACCTTCAGGAGGAACTGTCCCAGCGCCGGGAAACGGCGGCATTCCACGAGTTCCATCGCCGCTTCCGGCCTCCTTTTCACATCAATGTAGAGGTTCGCGGGGTTATCGGGATCGGCCCACGGAATTTCCAGAACGGGATCACCGGGATCGGTCTCTTGACCGATATCTATTCGCATTAGCACATCCCCTGAAAGGTTTTCCGAGTACTGACCGCCTTGCTACGGAGTGTTCTCGCATTCCCCTGCCGGCAAGGAGCCGGAGCGTATCTTGGGTAGGACAATGGCTCCGGCTCTCCCGGCCCTGCAGCACTCGGTTTTCCCCCATGTGGGGGCGGTAGTGGCTAAGTCGGTTGTGGTCTATTGCTGGCATGATACTGCCACAGGGTTTGGGGAAAATGCAACACCCGATAACGAATCCCCACCCTTTTTTTCTCATTGCCGCGGGGCCTCATTGGACCCGGCGAGCGCTTTGCGGTGCAGCCAACGCGCCCGAGAGGCAGCGCTTTGTGGTATGATGCGCCCGGTTAGGTG
>JACQNR010000008.1 GCA_016202975.1 Acidobacteriota bacterium | reverse complement strand
GGTGAATTCAGGTCGTTCTATCAGATAATTCCGTCCGTCAGGTGGTGGTTTACGGCGAAAAGGGCAAGCTCCAGGCGGGTCGAAACGCCCACTTTATCAAAGACGTTGGTGAGGTGGTGCTTGACGGTTTGCTCACTTATTGCAAACTTTTGCGCAATGTCCTTGTTGGTATACCCGGCAACAATCGCGGAGATAACCTCCATTTCCCGGGGGGTCAGGCCATAACGGCGCGTGCTGGGCTCTTCCCCGCCGCGTGGCATCAGCTCGCGCAGGGTGGCGACCAGGTCGGAAACGCTTTCCCGCCCGACCCAGTACTGGCCCGCCATGACGACGCGGATGCTCTCCATCAGGAGCTCGGTCGCCGATTCCTTGAGCACGATGCCGCGCGCGCCGAGCTGAAGGGCTTCGACGATTTGCGCGCGTTCGATCTGCGCGGTGAGCAGAATCGTCCGCACGGGGGTCTTGGCCTTGGCAAGTTCCGCCAGCGTTTCGAGGCCGGGAACGCGCGGCATGGCAAGATCGAGAAGCAACATGTCCGGCCCCAGCTGCTTGACGAGTTTGAGCGCCTCCGCCCCGTCGGCGGCCTCGCCAACCACCACAAAGGCGGCGTCGAGCTCGAGCAGCCTTCTCAGGCCGTCGCGGAAAATGGGGTGATCGTCTGCGATGACGATGCGATACGGTGGTCTGACGTTTTCCATCAGTTTTTGCGGGGAAAGGTGATTTCCAGGCGCGCTCCTTTCCCGGGTCCGGATTCTACTACCAAATTGCCTCCGATATTACGAACTCTTTCGCGAATCACCAGGGGGCCCTGCCGACGGACCTCGAGCTCACCCATGCCGAGGCGCCCGGTGAAATCAAAGCCGCGCCCGTCATCGTCGATGATGAGGAGCCAATCGTCTTTCTCGGTTTCTAAGCGCACCAGGACGTTGCGCGCGTGGCTGTGCTTGCGGATATTGACCAGCGCTTCCTGCACGATGCGCGCCACCTCCGTACAGACGCGGGGAGAAATGATGACTTCGTCAAAAGGGGAGGCGAAGCGAGCCGAGATGCCCACGTCGCGCCCGAACTTGTCCACGGTCGTCGCCAGGTAATCGAGAAAACGCTTGGGCGCCACGTCCACCGGACGCATCTGCTGCATGAGCTCGCGAAGGTTCAGCACTTCCTGGTGGAGAAGGTTCTGGACGCGCTTAAGTTCTTCCGCCACCTTCTCGCTGGTGGGAGCGGTCTGGCGGCGCAAAACATCGACCTTCATCTCCAGTCCGATCAGCGCCTGAATCACCCCGTCGTGGAGTTCGCGGGCGACGCGCGCGCGCTCGACCGCGCCGGCACGCGTCCTCAACCGGCGCATCAGGAAGATGGTGTAGAGCGCCGGGGTCACCTGGCGCGCCAGAGTCGCCAGGAAGGGCACGTCCACGTCAGGCGGGACTCCGGAGGCCGGATCGAGGATCAACGCCTGGCCGGTCCAATCGGGCCCGAAATTGAGACTGACCCCGAGCAGACTGCGGACGGCGGGAAGCGTCTGAAACCACTCTGGCGCTTTCCAGGAAGGCTCGTGAATCCTCAGCCCTTTCTCCGAAACCACGTACAGTTCGAAACGGCGCTTTTTCCCGGGCAGCGAGATTCCGCGCCCGGCATACCAGGCATAGCCGGGAGGATCAAAAAGATAGGTGTGGCGTTTCGATTCGGCGATTTCCTCGGACCGAAGGTTGATCTCCTGATTGCGCGCGTCCCGGTGGGCTTCCCAGAGGAAGGCCTGGCCGGTCCCCGATTCCTGGACGGCCAGAACCGCTCGGCGGGAACCGAACATTTTCAAGACTTCGTCCAGAACTTCGCGCAAGGCCGAATACATGCTGGCCTCGCCCTGAACGCGGGCAATCACCCGGGCCACGGCGGCGACCTCGGAGCGCAGGCGCTTCTCCTCCTCACCGAGATAGCCCAGAAGGTAACCGGCAATCAGAAGGTACAGGCCGCGAGCGACGAATTGATTGAAGTGAAACTCCTCCATCAGAAGTTGTTGGATGGTAGAAGATTTCGATTCGAGCAGCACCACCTGGCTGAACATGAAGACAATGGTCGCCGCCGCGGTTCCCAATGTCTCGTAGAAACCCCAGCGGTAGGCAGCCGCCAGCAAGGAAAAAAAGTTGAAAATAAAGAAAGGGCTGTTGAGGCCGCCCGTGAAAATGGCGAGCAGCGCCGGCCAGACCACATCCACGACATGGACGCCCAAGCGGAAGCCGGGTGAAGACTCCGCCCGAAACCTGACCAAAACCAGAATGATGATGCTGTGGACAACGTAAACGACGAGCAACCCGTAGACGAGGGTAGCAAAACGCGACGGACCGGCAGGGTCGATCCCCAGCGCCGTCAGCGAGGCCAGCGCCAGAAAGGCGCGTGCCGTGGCGAGCGTCCGCTCAACGCGCTGGACCTCGCCAAGACTGATCAGGGATGCCATCCTTAAGCCTACCCCTCTCTCAGAACCTCGAAATGTTTCGCAATCAAATTGCGAACATTATTACCGAAGCTCGCTGGTCCGCGCAATCATTCCAATCCGGCGTGGAGTTTCGCGGGTCGTCGGGGGTTAACTACAAAGTGACCGCGTGTCGCGCCGAATTTCCCTCGCCGGGCGGCAGAAGCATCAAGCCTCGTGAATCGGCCGGCCAGGGAGGTAATGTCGCAGTTTGATGTAGCGCCGACCTTCAGGTCGGCACTGTGGATGCCCACCTCAAGGTGGGCGCTACGTGTCGGCCCGTGAAGGAGGGCCGAAAGGTCGTCGTCCACAGC
>JACQNR010000117.1 GCA_016202975.1 Acidobacteriota bacterium | reverse complement strand
CTAATGCCCGATTCCGGCACGGTGCTGACGCACTGCAATGCGGGCGCGCTCGCGACGGGCGGCTACGGCACGGCGCTCGGCGTAATTCGCGCCGCGGTCGAGGCGGGGAAGAAGATCAACGTCTTTGCCGGCGAAACCCGGCCCTTCCTTCAGGGCGCGCGGCTGACGGCCTGGGAACTTGAGAAGGATTCAATCCCCGTAACGCTCATCACCGATAACATGGCCGGGCACTTTATGAAGGCCGGCGAAATCAAAGCCGCGATTGTCGGGGCCGACCGCATCGCCGCGAACGGCGACGTGGCGAACAAGATCGGGACGTATTCGGTGGCGGTGCTCGCCAAAGAGAATCAGATTCCCTTCTATGTCGCCGCGCCGCTCTCCACCATCGATCTGAGCCTCGCCTCGGGCGAGCAGATTCCCATCGAGGAACGGGCTCCATCGGAAGTGACCCATTGGGCCAGCGTCGCCACTGCGCCGGAAAACGTCCCGGCGCGCCACCCGGCCTTCGACGTCACCCCGAACCGCTACGTCACGGCCATTATTACCGAACGAGGCATCGCCCGCGCTCCTTACACCGAGAGCCTCAAGGCCCTCTTTTCGGCATAAGGTTGGGGTTCCCTTCTCACTTGGCGCGGCTGCTGGCGCGCGAATTGGCCGTTGGCAACCCGTCCGAATGTGGGAAAATCTGTGGCCGCGGGGGAACCTATCGCTGGAACTCATTTCAAGGGAGCTGACACGGGTGGCGGGCAGGAATCATAAATCACTCAAAGACAATGTCTGGGACCCTCGCGAGGTGGAGCGGCTGGCTCGCGAGCTGGCCCAGATCGCGGTAAAGGAACTTACACGCACGGGCGGTCCCGTCCGTGACCCGCGGTTCTTCACCAAAGCCAAACGCATCTTGCGGCGACCCATGACTGTGCGGGACATTGGGAAAGTCGTCTCCCAAATCGCCGAGGCGAGCCTCCACCTCAACCATCCGCGGTATGCTTCGCACCAGGTCGTGGCGCCGGTGCCGGTTGCAGCCTTGGTGGAGTCGGTTGTGTCGGCTCTGAACAATAGCGTGGCCATCTGGGATATGTCGCCGGTGGGGCTGGTCATCGAGCGCGACTTGATCGGTCGCTTCAAAAAGTTGTTCGGCTATCCAACAAGCGCGGATGGCACGTCGGTCACCGGCGGATCCTACGCGACCTTGACGGCCCTGCTCGCCGCCCGCGCCCGGCTCGTCCCGCCAGCCTGGGCTGCGGGGCATGCCCGAATTGCCATCCTGGCTGGCGCTCAGACCCACTACTCGGTCAGCCGCTCGGCGGGAATAGTGGGCCTCGGCACAGATTCTGTCTTCACCATTCCGGTCGACAACCTGCATCGCACCGACCACGCCGCCGTGCCCGCCGCTTTCGGCGCGGCGCGTAAGGCAGGATTCCGCAAATTCGTCCTGATTGCGACGTGCGGCTCCACGTCGACAGGGAGTTGCGACGACCTGGAGGCGCTGGCGACATTGGCGCACCGCGAAGGCGCGTGGCTGCACGTGGACGCCGCTCACGGTGGAGGGCTCATCTTCAGCCGCCGCCACCGTCAATTGCTGCGCGGCATCAGCCGGTCAGACTCCTTCTCGTTCGATCCCCACAAAATGCTCTTTATGCCGCTCAGCGCCAGCGTTGTCATGGTCCGCGACGGCGGCGCGTTGCACCACGCCTTCGAGCAATACGCGCCCTACATGTATGGGAACAGCGGGCGGGAGTACCCCGACATCGGGCAGTTTACTATCGCCTGTTCGCAGCGCGTCGACGCCCTGAAGACGTGGCTCACCTGGAAAGCGTACTCCCCGAAGTTGTGGGAGGAATTGATCTCAGATGTTTGCGACGTGGCGCAAGCGGCATATGATTATTGTCATCGCTCGAAGATTCTCGTGCCCGCCCACGAGCCGCAAACCAATATCCTTTGTTTCGGCTTGCGCCGTCGGCCGAAGACGGTGAAAGCTTCTAACCATATTCATCAAGCCATTAAAGAAACCGTCGACGCGAGCGGCGAAGCGTACATCAGTTCCACTATTCTTAATGGTTGGCGCCAGTTGCGCCTGGTGGTGATGAACCCGCGCACCACGGCCGGCGATATTGTGCGGCTTCTGAAAGTCGTGGAGCGTATCGCGAAGGAAATGTAGGTTGCCCTCTCAAGCCGCCACACGCGCCGGAGGGCGTCCCGACCGGGCGCGCCTTGCAATCAGCCAAGCCACGACCAAGAAGCAAATGGCGGAGAACGCGTTGGCGCCGACACCGATCTGCAGTCCATGGCGCAGTTCGCTCAGGTCCGAAACTTTCCCCACCAGCGCCGGCGCCACCGCATCCCCCAAGAGGTGAATCATGAAGGAATAAAGCGCGAAGGCAAAGCTGTGCGCGCGGGGGGGCGTCAGGTCGTGAATCACGGCCGTGGCAGGGCCGTGGTAGCAGGTCAGCAAAAAGCTCGCCACGAACAGGCATGCGAGAAAAAGGGGGAGTGAATCGGTATTCACGGCGACGAATAGAAATGGAGTTCCGATGAGCAGCGTTGCCCCGATCGTCAGGGCCCTGCCGAACACCCATCGCGCCTGCAAAGTGTCGGCGGCGTAACTTCCAACCAGAACGCCGGCAATCGAACCCACCAGCACCAGGCCGCCCATCCAGGACGAAGCCTGAGCGACATTCAGGCCATGATAGCGATTTGCGAACGTTGGTCCCCAGGTAATGAACGCCGTGCTCGAAAAAACCACAAACATCCCGCCCACTATCACCATCAGATAGGCGGGAATCTTGAACAGGCTGAATGCTGACGGAGGCTTTTCCGCCGGCAACGTCATCGGGACATTCATGTGGTACACGGAGAAAGCTAGAACGATGCCTGGCAGGCCGACGAGAAAAAAGGCATAGCGCCACCCAACCCACTGGGTGAGCAAGCCTCCGACCGCCAGGCCCACAACCCCGCCTACCAGCATGCCCATGTTGAACACGCCTTGCACCCGTGCACGGAAGCTGGAGGGAAATGAGTCGGAAATCATGGCGGTGCCCGCCGGCGCGTAAGCGCCCTCACCGACGCCCACCAGGGCCCTCCCCAAAAGCAACGTCCGGAAAGTCGTAGCAACGCCCGAAAGCATCGTCGCCGCACTCCACAGAAATACCCCGAAGGACATGAACTTTTGCCGCGAACCGCGGTCCGACCAATAGCCGAAGGGCAGCACCGCCAGAGAATGCACGACGATGAATACGGAACCGAGCAAGCCCAGCCGGAAATCGCTGACTCCGAACTCCTCCTTGAGCAGGGGAAACATTGGAAAAATGATCAAGCGGTCAAAGTAATTCAGGAAATTGATGAGGGTGAGAACGATCAGGACTTTCCACTGCCATCCCGCGAAGTGGGGCCACTCTAGGCCCAGCCGGCGAAAGCTGACCTGATCTCCATTGAGGACCGGCTGAGAGGTCGGTGTAGGGTTTGGCATGATGGTGGCTTCGCGCTACCTGCAGCACCCGTGAACGCCTCCGCGAACACGAAGCGACTATTCTAGGCAGTCGGAGACGGAGAGTCGAGAAATTTCACAAAGCTGAAGGTTGCGGACGAGGGGAATTCATTCATACCGCAGCGCCACGATAGGGTCCAGTCGGGAGGCCTTGAGGGCAGGCCAGATTCCAAAGAACAATCCTACGCTAACCGCGACGGCGAACCCCGCCGCCACGGACCAAAGTGGAACGCTGGAGGGGAGCGACGGGACGAACGTCCGGACGAGCATGCTGATGGTGATGCCGGCCAGAATGCCCAGCACGCCGCCCAGCCCGGTCAGCGTCATGGCTTCCAGCAGGAATTGCCAGGTAATGTCACTGCGGCGCGCCCCGATGGCTTTGCGCACGCCGATCTCGCGCGTGCGTTCGGTGACTGAAACCAGCATGATGTTCATCACACCGATCCCCCCGACGAGCAGGCCTACCGACGAGATGACCACCGTTACCAGCACCACCGTGCTCATGATGTCGCGGAGCTGACGCACGATTAGTTCGGCCGTGCCAAATCCGAAGCTGTCGGGGTCCTCGAGTTTCACATGCCGCCGGCGCCGCAGCAATCCGCGCATCTCCTCCATAGCGTCGCCCACGCGGCCCGGATAGGCCAGCACGATGAGGAAATTTTCCTTCGCCATAGGCTGAAATTTCTTGAACGTCTGGTACGGAACCATCACCGAGCGGTCGTCCGAATTGTCGCCAAGAAGCCCTTTGAATTTGGTGAAAACACCGATCACCTCCACGGCATGGCCATCGACGAGGATGGATTTTCCAATGGGATCTTCGTTGGCGAAGAAGCGCTCGGAGACGGCATCACCGATCACCGCCACGTCGCGCCGGTGAAGGTCGTCGGTCTGGGTAAAGAAACGCCCATCGGCGATGGAGGCATTGACGAGCCGCATATGCTCCGGCGTCGCGCCCGCGAACTGCGCGTCGAGCATCTCCTGGCCCTTGTACTTGACGCTGGTGGGCGGCGGGCCGAAATCATGCAGTTCCTTGAAGAGTACTGCCGAAACCTCTTCCACCGAAGGGCACTGCTCGCGGATGGCCATGGCGTCTTCGAAGGTCAGCGGCTTGCGCATTCGCTCTTCGCGCGTCATTCGGCCGACGGAGAAATCCATCTTCATGACCCAGATGGTACGCGTTCCGAATTGCTCGGCGATCTCCACCACCTGCCGGTCCAGGCCCGCGATGATCGAGGCCACGGCGATCACCGTCATTGTTCCGATCAAAACTCCCAGGATGGTGAGCAGGGAGCGGAATTTATGCGTGCGCAGCGTGTCGAGCGCGAGCAGCAAGTTTTCGCGAAATGCCTTCCGCGCCCGCTTGGCAACTTCCGCGCGCGTGGACAGTGCCGCCCGAAGATGGAGTTCTGAATCCATTGAGAAGACCTTCCAACTATTTTCGCATGGCTTAGCGGAGGGCGCAACCGTATCGCCAACCGAGGGATGGGCGTGGCGCCTTACGGCGGCACTACAGTCCCCCGCCTGTGTTACGCTCTCGCCAACTCTGTAGCGCGGCTCTATGCGCTGCGACTTCGCCGGTCACAGACCGGCGCTAACAAAATCGACGGCGTGGACGCCGCCGCTACAGCAATGATGTTGCGCGTGTTCGTGGGGCGCATACATTGAAGACAATGTATGCGCCCATCAGCAATGGGGACGAGGCTGCTCGCGCGTCCCACGCCGCCCCGCTGGAGTCTTGGTAGCAAGCAGCGCAGACTCGCCGCGGCGAGTCTGCGCGTTGTCTCAAAAACGGACTGCGGACCTAGAAATGTGGAGGAGGCGTCCTCCTTCCCTATTCGTACCGCAGGGCGGCGATGGGGTCGAGGCGTGCGGCTTTCAAAGCGGGCCACATACCGAAGAACAATCCGATGCTGACGGAGACGACGAATCCGGCCACCACCGACCAAGCGGGCACGGTTGAGGGGAGGCTGGGGACGAAAGACTTGATGAGGAAACTCAGCGCCATGCCTCCGAGGATTCCGAGCACGCCGCCCAGCCCCGTAAGCGTCATCGCTTCCAGAAGGAATTGCCAGGTGATATCGCTGCGGCGCGCCCCGATGGCTTTGCGCACGCCGATTTCGCGCGTGCGTTCGGTAACCGAGACCAGCATAATGTTCATCACGCCAATCCCACCCACCAGCAATCCAATGGAGGAAATCACCACCGTCACCAGCACGACCGTGCTCATGATGTCGCGGACCCGACGCACGAGCAGTTCGGCCGTGCCGAATCCGAAGCTGTCGGGGTCCTCGAGTTTCACATGCCGCCGGCGGCGCAGCAATCCGCGCATCTCCTCCATGGCGTCGCCCACGCGGCCCGGATAGGCCAGCACGGCGATGAAATTCTCCTTGGCGTTGGGCTGAAATTTCTTG
>JACQNR010000116.1 GCA_016202975.1 Acidobacteriota bacterium | reverse complement strand
CGGGAACCATGTACTTTCACAACTGCCCGAATTCCCTCACCACCGGCTGCGAGCCGTGGCCGACCGACTATAACGCGGTTATGGGCCTCCAGGGTACCCCCGGGTCGTCCACACGCGTGGTAGGCAATATCATCACGGACCAGTTGACCTTGGCCGGGAACGGGCAAATTTCGATGATTCTCGACCCGAACCGCTTAGTCGTTACAGTCCGGGCGACGCTGCTACGTTAGCCCGTGGCGGCGGCCGTCAGGCCGCCACCATGTAATGCCCGCTTGAAGGCGGGCGCTGCTTGCGCCAGAGAAGTGAGATGACTTGTTGGCCGAAAGTCAAATTCCGCAGGAACTCCCGCCCCTTGAACTGCTGAAGCCCTACTCGCCGTCCCGCGACTTCCGGGAAGATTTTTGCGCTGTGGTGGGCTTGGGCCCGCAGCCCAAGAGCACGGTCGCGAGCACTCCCCAGACCGAGGCCCTCACTGAGGTGACGCGCGAACGCTTTCCTGTCCGCGGATTCCTCTATTCGTGCGTATTGCACCAGATTGTACTCATCCTGCTGATCACCATTCCGCCGCTGGTTCCGGTACAACGTAAGCGGTTCCAGTTTGACCGTTGGATTCCGCTTGAAACCAATCTGTTTTACAACCTGCCCAAGCTCGAGAACAGCGGCCACAAGGGTGGCGGCAAGCCGGGAGGCAAGTCCGGTGGCGGCTCTCCCGAAAAGCGCGCCGATTCCCCTGCTCCCGCGCCCAAAGAGGGCGGTCTGGTTTATCCCGCGCCCATTGAGGCGGTTTCGAACCCGCCCAATCCGAACAATCGCATCCAGACCATCCTTCAACCGGACTTGGTGAATCCTCCCGAACTCAAGGTTCCGATCCCGCTGCCCAATATTGTGAAGGTGGCGCGAGGATCTCCCGCGCCGCCGCCGCTCGTCCCGAAAGTCGATGCGAATCTGCATGAGCCTGTGGTGATAGCGGAGCCCAAGCTCACCATTCCGCCCGATCTGGCGAAGATGCTAGCGAAAGCTGCCAAGACGGCACCGCCGCCACCGCTCGTGCCCAAAGTGAAGAAAATTCCTGCGGAGAAGCTTCCGGAAGCTCCGAGCCTCGCGATGGCGGCTCAGCCTCCGGACCTGGCAAAGCTCACGCGGCGAACCGCCGCCCCGCCGCCGATCGTGCCCACGGTGAACATTACGGCCTCGCCTGACCCGCCCGTGGAGGAGCCCAGACTCGCCGTCGAAGCGCGCGCTCCGGGCATGCTGACGTTTGACCGTGGAGCCAAAGCGGCACCTCCTCCACCGCTCGTACCCAAGGTTTCGCCAAGTGGCACCGCCTCTGGTGCCGCTGTACCCGCGCCGCCTACACTCATAGCTCAAGCTTCCGGGGCGGGCGTTCCCGGGTCGCTCCCCGGTGGGGATCCGAGGGGGCGTGGCGCAGTTCCTCCTCGCGTTCCAAAGGTGGGAGCCGGATTGGAAGGTTCAACGCCGGGCGGCACTGGCACTACCCCTGGCGCTCCCAGCCTAGCCCTACCGCCCGGAGCAGGCGGTTCAGACGACCGGAATCTTCTTGTGCTCAGCCCGACTCCAGGGGCCCCCGGCACCGAGGGCAACTTGCCTTTTGGCGAAGCGCGCGGCCAATTCGCGATGGGTCCCAATCCCAACCTGCGTGGCGTCCCCGGACTTCCGCCCGGCCGCAGCGACGGCATCGAAGGCGGCACAGGAACCGGTCCAGGCGATGCAAAGGGTACGGGCAATGGCGGCGGGACAGGCTCAGGAGGCCCAGGGATGGGCGCAGAGGGGACAGGGCGAAGTCAAGGTGGGGGCGTGGGCCCGGGAACAGGCACGGGTTTGGGGACGGGAACGGGAACGGGCAAAGGCCCTGGTCAGAATGGAACTGGCGCCGGGGGGACCGGATCGGGTTCCGGCACCGGCTTAGGAAACGGGCCGGGCCAGGGGACTGGCGAGGGGTCGGGTCCTGGGACGGGTTCGGGCTTCGGCTCCGGGTCGGGCTCGGGCTCAAATCCGTTCCCGGGCATTTCCATCGCAGGGGTGATCGGGAACGGTGGAGCCGCCGGAGGGAAGACCGGAACCCACCAGGCCGTCCCGCAGGGTCCCAGGACCACTTATAGCATGACCATCGTTTCCACGGCGGCAAGCGGCGGAGGGCTTCGCGATTACGGCATCTTCCGCAATGAGATCGTCTCCACGGTTTACATTGAGATGACTCATTCGCCCGCCCCGGCGCCTTCCTGGACATTGCAGTATTCGCTCTTGCGAAAAGAGCAAGGCGTATCGCCGGACCGCGTAGTGGGACCTTTCCCCATCGACAAGGAAAAACCCAACTTCCCTTATGAGGTCGTGGCGCGCAACCTCGGACGGCTGATCATCGTCTACGCCGAGATCAACATTGAGGGGAAAGTGGTGAACACGCGCATTATTCAAAGCCCCAATCCACTCCTCAATACTCCTCTGCTGGAGGCACTGGCCAAGTGGGCCTTCCGTCCGGCTGAGTCCGAGGGCAGGCCGGTCGCGGTCAAGGCTTTGCTCGGGATTCCGCTTTCTCTTCCCCCGTCCTGATCCGCCGACGGAGGACTCGCCGCAACGGAATGTTCAACAACGCCTTGCAATGCCGCTGGCAATTCAGTAACCTCTTCCCGTCTTAAGACCGCGCAATTAGGCAGTGCGGCGCCGGACAATTCAAGATGCCGCTCGAAATCACAGAGACTAAGACCGACTCGGTCATTCTGCTGACCCTCAAAGGGACGCTCGAAATCGGCCTCGACACCGAGCGCCTGACCGAAACCGTGCTCGCGCGCCTTGAGCAGGGCGAGTCCAAGTTTCTTCTCGACCTCGCCGGCGTCCGATTCATCGACAGCACGGGCATCTCCGCCCTGATCAAAATCTATACCTCGACGAAGAGCTCTGCGGGAGCCATGAAGCTCCTGCGGCTGACCCAACGCGTTCATGATGTGCTGCAAATCACGCGCTTGAGCTCGGTCTTTGAAATCTATAACGACCCCGTGAAAGCCCTCGAATCGTTCCGGGATTCTGCGGCAGCGCGGAGCGGCGAGAAGCAGCCATCCTGAGTTTCCCAGAGCCATCCCACGCCATGTACGAAGACCTCGAACCCGGACAACAGAACGAAGCCGAAAATGCAAGAAAGGAAGTCCGCTGGAATATTCCGGTCCCTATTGTCGTCCGCGGCACGTATGCGGACGGGACAAAATTCGAAGAGGAAGGTACGACTGAAGACGCCAGCCCTTCCGGAATGGCGATATTCCTTCCGGCGCCCATCAAGAAAGGGAGCCGGCTCGAAATCACGGCCCAGCAGGAAGGATTCACAAGCCCAGCCATCGTCACCGACGCGCGAGCTATGGGTCCCAGCCTGCATCGCGTCCGGGTCAGATTTGATGGACCGAAGAAGTACGACCGCGGCGCCGCCGCGCGCAAGTTTATATACGATACCTCCTCGTCGAGCTGGGCAGGCTATATTGAGGGCGGCGTCTATTTCAACCGCAAACACGAAGCGCACGGAAAGCTCGAAGGCCACAAGGTAGTCTCCCTTGACAATGGTAAGGACATGTTCGTCAAAAAGGGCGACTCCTTTTACGACCTGCGCGGAAACTTCCTGGGCCGCCTGATCTAGTCGCAAAACACCTCGCGCGATAGCGACGTCCCTTCAGCACCAAACTTCATTGGGCAACGGAGTGCTTCCCGGATGGGGCGAAGCATTCAGCGGTTTCGCATGCGGCTTGTGGAACGCTTTCTGGAGGTGGAACGCGACTTGGGACGCGCCCGGGGCGGGATATCAAGCACCAGGCCTTCGGAAGCAGCCAGGGTGTTCGGAAATTGTTTGCGCGCTTCCCGCAGAATCCGGTCGAGCATGCGGTCGTCGCGGTCCGGGTCATGGTGGCAAAGGACCAATTGGCGCGCCCCCGCATCCCGGGCGAACTTGACTCCTTCCGCCCAGGTGCTGTGACCCCAGCCCTTTTTCTCTCGCTCGTATTCCTCCGGAGTGTACTGTGCGTCGTAGATGAAGACATCGGCGCCGCGCGCGATGCGGCGGACGTTCTCATCGTGAGCCGCCGAGCCGTGTTCGTGATCGGTGGCGAAAACCAACGCCCCGCCGTCGGCTTCGACGCGATAGGCAACGCATCCCTGCGGGTGATTAAGCTGCGCGGAGCTGACCACGGCTCCATGGATGTCGACGGGCTCCGTGCCGATATCGTAGAAATTCCGAACCGCGCCCATGATGCTCATGTCCACGGGGAAGTAGGGCGAGACCATCTGTCCTTCGACCGCCCCCTGCAATTCTTCCGCCTTGAGTGACACCGAATGGAAAAAGAAGGAATTTCCCTTCTTATAAAGCGGGGTGAAGAATGGAATGCCCTGAATATGATCCCAGTGAAAATGGGTGAGGAAGATATAACCGGCGACCGGCTGCGGGCCGAACTCAGCGGTGTGGCTCTTGCCAAGCCCGCGCAGCCCGCTTCCGCAGTCCAGGATGAGGATGGTACCGTTCTCGAGGCGTACCTCAACGCACGTCGTGTTGCCGCCGTAACGCGCGTTGGCCGACTCGGGCGTTGGCGTTGACCCGCGGGCTCCCCAGACTCTCAGCTTCACAAGGCGTCCTTCCTTCGCCTCGGGCGAAGCCTCTGACGGTCGCTTCGCCCGCGAGGTTCTCTCTACCGCGAAGGAATCAGGATCTGGCGAACATTGCCGTTGGAGTCCGTTTCCTGGACGATTTGGGCGGTGTGACGCATTTCGCGGTTTACCGCGCCCCGCTCTTTCACCGTCACCGTGCGGCGCGTTGAGCCGTCGGCAGCGGTGGTTTCCTGCTCCACTCGTTCCTCCACTACTTTGGGGCCGCCCGGCGTGACATTTCGGCTCGCGCCCTCCCCCACCAGGTCCGATTCGGTCACAGATTTGCGGGTCACCTTCCCGTCCGCAGACTTGGCTTGCTCGGTCCGCGTGCGCTCCACCAGGAAGAATTTGGGGTTGTCGGTGTCCTGCGTGTCGCGACGGCGGACGACCACTTCCTTCGATTCCTTGTCTCCGTCCTTCTTGGTGCTCTCTTCGCGCACTTCGTAATCCGCGAGCTTGCCATAGGCGTTGGCCGTCTGGCGGACGGCGTGAGTCGTTTTTCCCGTCTCGGTGGATTTCTCGGAGGTCACGGTGCGGTCCACAACTTTCCAATCACCTGAGAGATTTGGCTCGCGCACTTCCTTAACGCTCCGCCGGGCTTTTTCCTCGCCCGTCTGGGTGACACGTTCTTTGCGCAGCGGCTGCCAGTGTCCGGAATAATCCTGTCTCAAAAGCTCCCGCTCTGTCGTTGTCACTTCTCCGTTGGTGCGAACCTTCTCACGGATTATCTCGATCGGCGCCATGCGCCCCGAGCCGTCTGGATTCTTTAGGATGTATTCCCTCTCCAAGGACCCGTCGGGAAGCTTCTTGGTTCGGGTTTGCTGCTCGTATAACACGTTCGGGTCGCCGCTGTAAGAGGGGGAGCGCACGCGTTGAATCTCAATTTCTCCGTCCGCGGTCTTCTTCTTTTCAAACTCCTCGGTGCGGCCGTAGGCTGCGGTGCCATTGCGCACCGGATATTTCTTGGTGGTCTTCTGATCAGACGGCTCCGCTTGCGCGGCCTCCTCCGCGACGGGCTCGGCGGGCGCTCGTGCCTGCGCCTGCGGTTTATTGGTCGCCGCACTAGCCTCGGCCGCCGGCGGTGCGCCCTGGGGCCACGCCGCCAATGGCAGGGCCGCGATTATTCCCAGGGCTGCAATGACCGTCAGTTCGCGAGCAAGCCTCGCCCTTCGCCGCCCGCTGTCTGCATTCGTGGTAAGGAGTCCCATACTGGCCGTCCTTTCAAAACCTGGCGCAGCGCCCCACGGCTGCGTCAAAGCGGAGGTTCGCCCCGGTTACCGCCTATTCAGCGTTATAGCATATAAATGGGGGGAGTCCAATGGAGTTGCCGTCCCGCAAACTTCTTTATATTGCTGTTGAGTTCAGCGGGCCGAGAGAGGAAAATGGCAACGATGAGCGGACAAAGACGTTAGGGGAGGACTCGATGAGAAAGTTGATTGCGGCATTGCTGGTTTCAGCGGTGTTTGCGCCGCCGGTGCAGGCACAGGAGAAGGAGCGCGCGCGGCTGGAAGAATGCGGTACCGTGCTGCAGGAAATCCTGGACATTCCGGATAACATTCCCCAGGAGCTCCTCGACATGGCGGAGTGCGTGATTGTGGTTCCGTCCGTCAAGAAACTGGCGATCGGAATCGGAGGCAGCTACGGCCGCGGGGCGATCACGTGCCGCACCGGCCAGGAGTTTGGCGGCGGCTGGAGCGCCCCCGCCATGTTCGCCCTGGAAGCGGCCAACATCGGCATCCAATTGGGCGGGCAGGCCACCGACTTCGTCCTGCTGGTGATGAACAATAAAGGCGCGAACTCAGTCCTGGGCAGCAAGGTGAAGCTGGGCGTGGACGCCTCCGCCGTCGCCGGGCCCAAAGGGCGTACCGCAGCCGCGCAAACGGACATCGTCATGAAGGCTGAAATCCTCTCCTACTCGCGCTCGCGCGGAGCCTTCGCCGGAATCTCGCTCGAAGGCGGCACGCTGCGCTCGGATGGCCGAGCGAACAGGAATCTTTACGGACGGGGACTTTCCGCGCGGAGCATCGTGCGTGAGGGCGGTGTCGCGACGCCGGAAGCCGGCCGCAAGCTGATCGACCTGCTCAATCGCAAGTCGCCGCGAAACCTTTCGGGAAATTTGCATTGTTCGCTTTCCGGTTTCACGCCTTCCCTGTAAAGGGAGGATGGAACTTTGTGCTGCCTGCCGCTTAGCCCTGCATCGTAGGAACCCGACAAGTCGTGACCCCCCCGGCAGACAAATGACTCCCGCATCTGTGGCCGAAAAGTGGGAGGTTACGGTCGCCGCTCGGCCGCGGTTAGCACTGGGGGATGTGTGATCCGCATGCAGAGGGCGTACGCCGCGTGCGCGAATCGATTCGATCGTCGTCTTGCCGCAAAGTCCGCAGCCCGACGTGGCGGCAAAATTCCGCCGGGCGCGGTCCTCGTCCAATTGAACTCCCGGGGCGAGGTCCACGTGGACCACGTTTTTGCCGTGGCCTTTTCCGTTTCCGTCGCTGTGCCGAATCGAAACAATATCTTCCGGGCAGCGAATGATGCCCTCGGTGAAGCGCAATCCAGCGGCAAGTTCCAGATCATCGCCCGGGGCGCGCATGGTCACAGTCAAAAAAGGAGTCTTGCCCAGGCGGATTTCGAGTGGTTCCTCGGCGGCGGGCGAATCCTCGCGACGGACCATGCATCCCTCGGACCATTCCGAGACGCTGCTGGGCGCGAGTCTTTTGGGTCGCCGCAACACTTTCCCGGACCTCCTCGGGTCTGTCAGTCTTTCCCGCCGGTGAGCGCCCCGTCACAATTTCCACGGTCGTGTTGTAATCGGGAACGCCGCTGGGGTCGAGGACACCGGAAGGGATCAAGCAATTGACCTCTGGCCGGTGTCCCTGCAGGCATCCGGGCTTGATTCGGTGGATCCGCGCGCGTCCGCGAAATTCTCCCACCTCATTCCGCAGCGTGATGACTTGCCCGTTCCGAAGCCCCTAGCGCGGCGCATCCTCTGCCGAAATCAACATGTCGTCGCGGCGATGCCAATCGTCGCCTTGAGGCCCGTGGCGCTGTGCCCGTTGCAGATGCGCGAGCTCGTGTCGATGTGATTGGTGCCGAGAAAGCGCGCTACTTTTTGATGCGCGTAATAGGCTTCTTTAGTCAGCCCACGGGAAGTGCGAAACCAGCCGAGGCGCCGGGGATCGATGGTCCGAAGGTCACGCGCCACGAGTACGCTCGCCTCATCCCACGAAACGCGACTGAATCCTGCGTCGCCCCGCCGCCGGACCACGGGCACCGCGAGCCGCCCCGCTTTCGGACCTGCCACTCCGTCATGCCGCGCAGAGCATCGGCATCTTCCAGCAGGCGCCAGTCCATCGCCGGCATAGTGTTGTAACGCATCAGCTGCAGCCGCACTTCGCACAGGTGAGCACCTTCCATCGTCCAATCGCCCATGCCTTTCGTGCCTGGGGCGCAGCCGTCCCAGCAGCCGTCGCGAAGAATCCGCCAAGCGTAATCCAGACTGTCATGATTCTCCCACGCCACACTGGGAATTTCGAGAAAGTGATAGGGCTGCAGGCGGTTTATGCCACACGGGACGAGGCTGATGCAGTTGCGGTTCTTCTTGGATGTGGGTTCCGACAGTTTCTGACTAAAGTACACCCCACCGCCATATTGGCGGACATTCAATCCAATCGAAATTGAGCAACGCAGCCCTGTAGCATGGAAAGTATATGCCCGTCGGAGGCGCACCTCAACCGGGCGGGGGATGAAATCGACCCGGACCTGTCCTACTGCACGGGCGCGAGTGATGGAATCAATTCGTACCGGCGCCTTGTCTGGTACTCCCTCAAATATTCCCGATAATCCGGAGCGTCGGGCCCTAGGTCTCCCGAAGTCTGCGGGTAGCCCGACATGCGGCGGAACGGAAGCGGCGCGACGGTCTTGGAATACGCGGTGTTCGGTTCGCCGTCCTTCGCCCAGCCGTGCGTGTACAAGAAGTATGTTCGTTTCCATCCGGGCTGAAGCGGGGGTAGATGCCCGGCGTCGAACTCCACAGTTATTTCGTCGCCCGTCGCCATCACCACCAGATGGTCGTCCGCTTTTCCCAGCAGGTTGTGAACATCGCCATAGCGCGTGTAATTCCCGATCATGGGATTCCATGGCGCCTCGGCCAACACCTTCGAGTAATCGAAGTGCTCGGGCTTTACCCCTTGAGGGTCGAGTTCTGGGGTGGAAAAGCCCCGATAGTGCAGGTCGGCGGAGACAAGCGGCAATTCGAACGTCGCGGGCGCCGCGCCTTCTTCGGTCGTGAAGAATGCCTCGTCCCAGTAAACACACATGTTGGTCACGATGCGCACCTCGCGCCGGTCGCTGAGGAATTTCCCCCTGAGATCGACTCGCATCGTACGGTCTGTGCCGCTCGGAACGCCCATATCTTCAATGACGGTCTTCCACGCTCCAGAAACGTCGCGCACCTGGAGGTAAGGCGGGGTGAGTATCGTGGATCGATTGGAAACGAGCGCCCGGTGCGAATTCGAATCCGTCCAGTAGACCCAGCCTCGCAGATAGAGGGCGACAGGAGCGGCAGGGTCGAGTTTGCCAAGGTCGAGTTCTAGTGCGTGTTCACTGGCGAGCCCCGGGATGCCGAGCCGGCGGAAACCTGAGACGTAAGCCTTATCCGCGGTTCGGACGAGCGGCAGCACGTCACGACCATCCTGATCGCGCGCGGCGCCCGGCGCCCGGTGTTGCTTCACAGTGTGAAGAGTAGGCGAGCCGAGCGACTCGAGGAACACTTCGTTCGAGTAGACTTCCTCGGATGCGGGATGGTCCACGGCGAGCAAGCGCACCTGGTCGAAGTAGTCGACTTCACGCAACTCATCGGTCAACTGAAATACGTAGCGGCCGTTTCGCGGTTGGAGCTGGTCACCGAGCCGCACAAGTTCCTCGGGGTTCGGCCGAACATAGCCGCCGCTGGGAAGCAGATGCCCGAGCGGCGCCACGCCCAGCACGTCGGTGACATACTCAAACTCCCTCCCATTCCACACATAGAGGAACGGGCAGGAACTTGCCAGGCGCTCCGACTCGCGCACTTCCATGGGCTTGTCAGTCGAAACGTTGACCCAGTTCTGCACGACGGCGTTGGGCCACGTGACACGCACCACGTCGAGCCTCGGCAAGTCACCCGTATAGACTCGAACGCGGTCGCCGTTGACGAGAAGTTTGTTGTAGAAATTCCCGGCCTTCAGCTCGACGACGCTCCCAATTCCAAGCGTATTGCTCTTGAAGCCGGTCATTCTGACTTCAAGCCAGCGCGATGCAGGGCCATCTTTTTCAAATGCGGTGACGTTCCCCGCGCGCGCGACTGCGACAAGGTTCAATTTTCCCGCCGTGGAAAGCCAGGTAGCGCGAAACGCCCCCAGAGAGCCCGTCTTCCCTTCGGGCAGCGTCAATTCCTCTTCCCGGAATTTTCCCGCACGATTGGCGAGCCAATGCCACTTGCCGTCGGAATCCACCAGAATAAGATCATCAAAGCTGTCTCCATCCACATCCGCCACCGTCCCTCGGAAAGCGAATACGCCAATGGGCGGCGTAATGGACGGTAGTCCCTTCTCCTCGGCAAATCGGCCTCCGCCGCGGTTGATCAACACTTGATACCCAGCCGGCGACCACAGCGCGAGGTCGAAATAGCCGTCGTGGTTGAAGTCCGTCACGGCCCCGTCCACCGCGACCGTCTGCACGAAATCATTTCCAGTTTCAGCGGTCCGGTTTACGAAGCGGCACTCTCCCTTGCCGAAATAAATGAGGGGTGCGGCGTCGTCGCGAAGAATAACGGCGTCCGTGTACCCGTCGTTATCGAAGTCGCCGAATAGAATCTTGCGTACCCTGCCGGGTACACTGCCGAAGCCGGAGTGTGAAGTCCGGTCGGTGAAGGTCCCGTCCGCATTGTTGCGATAAAAGCGGACGCCCCCGCCCTGGAAGTCGTTCGGAAATGTGAAAGGATCGTGGTGCGGCAGCGAATTCAAGTCCGCATAGCGCGCGACAAGCAGGTCCAGAAAGCCGTCGTTGTCGCCGTCAAAGAACGCCGCGGCCGTGGTGAGCTCGCCCGGCTTGCCTCGCAGACCGGCTCGGTCCGTGTCGTCCACAAAAACGCCGTCACACTTACCGTTGCCATCGCCCTTGGCTCGATAGAGGTGAACGCCGCTGTCGCCCGTAACCAGCAGGCTCGTGCATGCGCCGTTGTTGTGATCCACAAAGACCGCTGAAAATGCCGCCTCGGATTCGGGCAGTCCAAATTTCTCCGTCACGTCGGTAAAGGACCCATCACCATTGTTCTGGTAAAGGCGGCTGCCGCCGGCGGGATTCGCGATGTACATATCCGGCTGGCCGTCCTGATTGAGGTCGCCCACCGCGAGGTAGGGGCCAAAACGGGGCTGCAGTTCCCGGCGTGCGTATTCAAGCGAAAACCCATCGCTCTTGACGCCGGGGAGGGCCTCGGGACGCAGGCTGGCCGACGGAGCGGGCGCCGCAATGCCCAACCGGGCCGTGACGTCGGAGAAGCTGACATTGGCGGTGGCCGCGCGGCGCGCCACCGTTGTAAGCGGCGATGACGGCACAAGCACGGCACCGTACTTGCCGCCTTCCAGGGCGGAATTCTGGAGGGAGATTCCCGGGACGGCATCGCGCATCGATTCATGCATCTTGAGAAATTTTTGTGCTTCTTCCTGGCGCTTCAGGCGGACCAGCGTCGTGAAAGAATGAAACAGCGACGCGACGTAGAAATTCTGACCTTGTCCGAATCCCATCTCGACCACGTGCCCGTGCGCTTGAAGTGCCTCCTCGAGTTTGCGTTGAGCGAAGTAGACCGTCCCCAGGTTGAACCACGCAGCCGGATCGCGCGGGTCAGCCTCGATCACGCGTCGCAGCGAAGCCTCCGCGTCCGGATACCGCAGCTCGCGTTTGTAGAGAATTCCGAGGTTGTAGTCGACGGGCACGAGCTTGGGATCGATCTGTTTGGCGGTAGTGAAAGAAGCAAGGGCGTCGTTGAGCTTGCCAGCCTGCATGAGTGCAAGGCCTAGGTTCAGATGGTCGGTGGCCACGGCGCTACCCGAGGCAATCACCTTCTTGAATTCCTCAATCGCTTCAACGTACTTGGCCTGTTCGTAATACGCCTTGCCAATATTCCGAAGCGACTGGACGGAGGAGGAGGTTTTGCGGGCGGGTGCCGCGGCCCGTTTCGCCCCCCTGGGAGACGTTGCCCTCGGAGCTTTAGGATCCTGGGGTTGCGCGAGGAGTCCGGCGTCCGCCATGAAGGCCGGCTCCTCTGCTTCGGTCGCACGCCGCGGGAAAACAAGGCATGCGCCAAACGCTAGCAAGATCAAGAGAATAATACGGAGCACTCGTGCCATGGTTCGGCTCATTCGGCTTCTCGCCCCCATTTTGGCTTGCTGGTAAGTCCCAAATCCGTTCCAATGGCCAAACTCAAATTATACAACCTCAATTCGAGACGGAGCGAAAAAGCACCCTCACGACTGACGTTTCTGGCTCAAACGGCCCGCGGCCAAGGGCGAGATTTCATGACCCAAGAAGGCGATTGAAATTTGGAGGAGATTGTGAATGACGGCGCGGCTAGCGGTCAAATCTGATATTGCTGCAGGCGAGGAGCCAGGGGTATTTTTTGAGCAGGTGCGGGTCAGAAATGAAAACGATGTCGCCGAGGGACTTTCGCTTGCGCGTGGAAATTGTCGGAGCCGATTTGGACCGGTCATGAGTCCGCTGGCGACTGGATTTTCTTGACCAAGGAGACATTTTTCGCTTGCTCCCGACTTTAGTGCGTTTAGCCAAGCGCCATCTAGTCCTGTTCGTACTGACCCAAGGGTCATGCACGTATCGCACCAAAAGCGGGGCGACGGCGGTGTTTTGTTTCTCCTTTATTTTGTGAATTTACCAAGGCTCACGTGAGTCATGTCAAAAAGTGGATTCAGGCTTTTCATGATAGAGCGCGTAAACTTTCCCCACGGGGAAATTTTTTACCTATCCGCTCCAAGACATCTAATCTAAAGCGTCGCTGAAGAAAGTAATTGAAAAACCTTAGTCTCCCACCATGGATTTCTTGCATTCATTCCTCCAATCCTCTTTTCCTCCCAAGTTCATCGCTCAAGAATTTAACAAAATCTCAACAACCGGCCTCGGGCCTGACGCCAACCTGTGCCTGCATGAATCGTCGGAACAGAATCTGCCGGCAAAACTTCACTCGCCCGAGATCTCGCGGCGCGTTACGCCACGACCTGGGTGCCGGAATTCGGTCGGATGCACTCGGAAGTTAAGCTCCGCACCCGCGGCGGGAGCACTTGGCAAACCGCGTGGTTTGTTCTTGACTAATATCTCGCCCCACCAAATCGGCGTTGCTTTGGGGTTGACGGCGCGCCGCGGGTGGAAGATGATGGGGCGGAGGAAGCCAATGGCCTCCGTCGGACAGAGTCTCGTACCGCCGCTCGAATCGAGCGTTACGCGCGCTCTATCCATTCCAGCGCCTGCGGCGGGCGCAACTCCACTCAACCCTTGCGAACTTGAGATCGATCTCTTCTGCAAGGGCATGCGCATCGATCCTTCCTGCGCGCTCGAGCAGGACGCGCGATTTATTTCCCGGACCCGCGCCGGGCTCGGCAGCGGGCTCGAGATCGTGATTCCGGGGGCGATCAAAGACGTTTGGGTCAACGTCCCTGTCGAGGAAGACTTTGCGCAGCAATCGTGCTATTGGCTGGGGCTCGACTCGGGCAAATACTCGGTGACGGATGATCGCACTGGGCACGCTTATTCCATTCGTATTCCGCCGGAACCCGCGTGGTACACGCGCACAACTTCGCGCGGCACACCCATGCATAAAGTTGGCGTCCTGCAGGGAACCTACCTCGGCATCTACATTTCAAATTCCTGCGGCTTCTGGTATCACTCGCCCGCGCTCAACTGCCGATTTTGCGCGACGGGATTGAACGTCGGAGTAAATGAAGTTGCCGTGAAAGATATCCAGGATGTCGTGGAGGTCTGCCGGGCGGCGAAAGAGGAATCCGACCTCACCTTCGTGCACTTCAACTCGGGCTACCAGACCGACCGCGATCTCGACGTGGCCGCGCCCTATGTTAAAGCGGTCAAATCGCGCGTGGGGGCGCTCATTGGGGTGCAATTGATCCCCACCCTTGACTTTTGGAAATACCACCGCTTGATGGACCTGGGGGCGGATCACTTCAGTTTCTGTTACGAGTTCCATAACCCTGACTTCTTCGCAAAAGTTCTGCCGGGGAAGGAGAAACTGGTTGGGCAAAAGACCTTCTTTCGGGCACTCGAATACACTTCTAACAAACTCGGCAAGGGCGCGTGCTCGGGCGAAATCATTGCCGGCGTTGAGCCCATCGAAGACACGCTTAAAGGCATCGATTACATTACCAGCCTCGGCGCGTTTCCAACCGTTTGTATCTTTCGCCCCACTCTAGGCGCCGACATGGAGCACTGGCCGCCACCGCACTACGAGGACATGGTGATCGTCTTCCGCCACCTCTACGAAGCGTGCCGGAAAAACAATATCCCGATTGATGTCACACCCAATATCGAAGTAAGCCTGATCGTCCAGCCGGGTGACACGCGCTATCTGGCGCCACGTAACTGGGGTGCACGGTGGTACAGCATGAAGTTAGCGGCCGCCCGGCAACTGGCTAAGCCTTACTTTTGGTGGAAGCGACGGCCCCGGAAGATTGCGGCCTCGGATATTCTGCAGGAATAATCGAATCCCTGCCCCGAGCGCAAGAGTTGTCCAATCGGGTGCCAGAACTTCTCTGGCGTATTAAGTCCGTACCATGATCCTGAATCGAGCGAGTCCCCAAGTTCAAGCCAAGCTCCGACATGAATTGGCGCAGAGCGCCGTGGCGAGAGCCGTCTGTGAAACGATCGACCAGTCACGCGATAATTTCGAGATTTCCACGGATGCAGTGGGACTTGAGGCTCGCGCCACTGACCGGCTTCCCTCGGGTCTCCCCAACCGGGGTCGAATAAAGATCTTCAGCCCGCGACCTGGCCATACGCTTATCTTCTTCTACAAAAGAAGCCTAGTGCCTTACAGCCGCGATCGCTACAGCTACGGCGGAGTCGATTTGAAAGACGGCGAATTAAATCCCGGCGACATCGCAGAATGGCTTGCCTTCGTCAATTCCGGATTCCACCCCGAAAAACGCCCCGCCCATTTGCGCCGCGCATTCCCCTTCGAAATTCCTGAATGACGTTTGCCTTTCATCTAAAGCATTTGCGCTTGTAAGCCCCATCAAGAAATCCGACAATACGTCGCGAATGAATTTTCTCCGCCTCTATTGGGCCTTCGCTCGCCCGTTTACGCTTGTCCCGCCGATGGTCGGGATATTTTCCGGCTCGCTCATCGGTTACGGCGCGTCGCACGTCGAGTTTCCCGCTGTGCACGTGGCGCTTGCGGTCCTTGCGGCAGGCGTGCTCAACGCCGCCTCCAACGGCTTGAACCAGATTTGCGACCTTCAGAACGACCGCATCAACAAGCCGCACCGCCCACTGCCTTCGGGCCGCCTGACGCTCCGCCCTGCGTGGACATTTGTCGCGATCACTTATGCGGTGGCGCTCGCGATGGCCGCGCTGGTCAATCGCGAGACCTTTGCCATCTATTGCGTCGCGGCAGTTTCCACCGTCGCCTATTCGGCCCCTCCGGTGCGCCTGAAACGGGACCCCTTGGGATCGAATCTCATCATCGCTCTCATCCGCGGTTGGCTGCTCAAGGTTGCGGGTTGGGCCGCGGTTTCAACCGTCCTCACTTCGATCGAGCCGTGGTACATCGGCTGCATTTATTTCGTATTCCTCCTCGGGGCAACAACCACCAAGGATTTCGCTGACATTGAAGGCGACCGCGCCGCCGGGTGCATCACCCTGCCAGTTCGATATGGCGCCGAATGGAGCGCTCGTGCCATCAGCCCGGCGTTTATCGTGCCCTGGCTTCTTTTGCCGCTAGGCGTGGCTTTGCACGTGTTGAGCGGGCGCGCGCCAGCTATCCTGGCGCTTGCAGCGATCATGCTCGTCTGGGGGTCGTACGTTATTTACCTCATGAACGAGGATCCCCGCCGGCTCGTCTCCGAAGGGGAAAATCATCCCGCCTGGCACCACATGTACTGGATGATGATGGTCGGACACTTGGGTTTGGCAGGGGCTTACCTATTGAGTCATTGAGGCAATCGCTGGATGAAGGGAAGAAAGCGAGAATCGAAACCCGAAAATGGAAACTCGCGCACCTCTGTCCTCGAGTTTCGAATTTCCAGTTTCTCCGTCCGATGAATCAATGGTTCAATGAGCCGATGAAGCAATGATCCTTCTCACTGGCGCAACAGGTTATCTCGGTTCGCAGATCGCGCGCGAAATCAATGGGCGCAAGATGCCGTTACGCGTCCTGGTGCGCGATCCAGCGCGATTACCGATGAGTACTGCGGCATCCCCTTGCGAGGTCGCCGTGGGCGACATCACGGATCTGGCTGCCTTGCGGACCGCGTTGAAAGGAGTGGAACAGCTCATTCACACCGCCGCGCTGGTCAAAATGTGGGTGCGCGATCCACGCGAGTTTTGGCGGATCAACGTGGCGGGATTTCAAAACCTGCTTCAGACAGCGGTGAATTCCGGCGTCCAGCGAATCATTTATACTTCCTCGTTCATCGCTCTCGGGCCCTCGGATTACGCGACCGGCGACGAGAGCCTCGTCCATCGTGGCCCCTATTCGAATGAGTATGAACAGACCAAGGCCGAGGCGCTCGACTGGTTGCGCGCTCAGGAGGACAAATATCCTGTCGTCACATTGCTACCCGGCGTGATGTACGGGCCAGGCCCGAAAACCGAAGGGAACCTTGTGGGCGGCATGGTGGACCAATACCTCGCGGGGGAATTTCCCGGCCTGCTCGGCGACGGCAACCAGCGCTGGAGCTTTGCCTACAATGCCGACGTGGTCGCAGCGCATCTCGCGGCGCTTGAGAAAGGAATGACTGGCCAGCAATACATTCTGGCGGGCGACAATCGGTCGCTGAACGATTTCTTCCGCGTGCTCGGCGAACTCACCGGCGTACGGCGCCCACCGCGGCACCTGCCATTCTGGGCGGGTAAGATAGCGGGGGGCGTGGAGGTCATGCGCGCCAGCATGTTCGGTCACAAGCCACAACTCACACCGGGCGTGGCCGAAACCTTCAAGCACGACTGGGTGTATTCGGGCGCCAAGGCCGCAGCAGAACTCGGATATCACGTAACGCCCCTCGAGGAAGGACTGAGGAAAACAGTGGGTGATTTGGTGGAATAGCGATTAATTATTTGCGTTGAAGAAACCAGAGATTGGGAATTGGGACCCGGGTCGCACTCACTTTCCATTTTGGTGTCTTGAATCTTCCGTTCACTAACATGTCTCCTTCGACCGATATTTCCATCGCCCGCCGACCGCTCATCACGACTCGCAAGGTGGTCCACATTTCGATGCTCGCGTTTGCGTTCCTTCTCCCCATTCTGACCTGGGTGCAGGCAGCAGGTTGTGCGATTCTGGCGCTGCTGTTCAACATTTTTCTCCTTCCGCGATTAGCCGTGGACCTCCGCAAGGGACGGGATCGAACCACCAGCGACTGGACCGGAGTTGTTCTTTATCCCATTTCCGTGCTGGCGCTCATTCTTCTCTATCGTCATCACCTGCACGTGGCGGCTTCGGCTTGGGCAATTCTCGCGCTTGGAGACGGCATAGCGAGCGTGGCGGGTGAATCGCTGCGCGGGCCTGCGCTGCCTTGGAACAGCGAAAAGCGGTGGTCGGGATTTCTCGCGTTCGCACTTGCGGGAGCAGCTGGAGCTTACGTTCTCGCGCGCTGGGTCGCACCTGCATTTCCTGCGGAGAAAGCATTCCTCGTTTCGATTGCAGGTGCTCTCGTGGGCGCGCTCGTTGAGAGCGTCCCGGTGCGGCTTGACGATAATGTTTCGGTCCCGCTCGTAACCGGAGGCTTCCTGTTCTGCGCCTACCTGATGGAATGGTCAGCCCTCGGAGCGAATCTGCCTTACCTTAGCCAACGCGCCATTTTCGCCGTGGGTATCAATGCCTTTTTCGCACTGCTGGCGCTGGGGCTGAAATTCATTGATCGCTCGGGCGCCGCCGCGGGATTTTTTCTGGGCGTTGCCATATATCTTGGCTACGGCTGGAAGAGCTTCCTCATTCTGTTCGCATTCTTTGTTCTCGGTTCGTTGGCCACGCGGGTCGGCTACGCGAGCAAAGCGAAGCGGGGCGTTGCGGAAAGGCGCGGCGGCCGGCGCAGTTGGCGTGAGGCGACGGCAAACTCACTCGCCGGGGCTTTCTTCGCCGTTCTCGTCATCACCACTCATCACGAAGCAGCGTTTCTCGTCGCGCTGGTTGCTGCCTTTGCCGAGGCTGCAGGCGACACCGTCTCAAGCGAGATCGGCCAATGGCTTTCGCAGCGAGCCTACCTCATCACAACATTCAAACCCGTTCCCGCGGGAGAAGACGGCGGAGTGTCTATAGGCGGCACGCTGGCGGGATTTATGGCTTCGGCTATTGTTGTCGCCGTAGGCTTCGGATTGGGCCTATGCGGGCCCGGTGGAACGGCCCTTGCATGGGGCGCGGCACTTGCCGGGAATCTTCTCGACAGCTTGCTCGGCGCAACGATCGAACGTCGCGGCTTGGTCACCAACGGCATCGTCAACTTCACCGGCACGAGTTTCGCCGGCGCCGTTGCGCTTGTTTTCATGTTGTGACAATGATTCCCGAGTGCGGTAAAATCTCTCCGCGGTTTTGTAAGTTTGTTGTGCGACAGGGCGTCCCTTACCAGGCATAAGGGGATTTGCGTGCTTGCATTTGAAGCAAAGCTCGTAGAAATCAGCCAGTGGCCGCTGCGCGCGGCGGGCATTGAGACGCTTCAAGTCAACGTCGGAAAATTCTGCAACCAGACTTGCCGGCATTGCCACGTGGACGCCGGGCCCACTCGTACCGAGATCATGACACGCCAGACGGCAGAGCTCGTTATAGACGTGCTTCGCCGTCACACCATCAACACGGTCGACATTACAGGGGGCGCGCCGGAACTCAATCCGAATTTCGAATTCCTCGTACGCGAGGCGCGTGCACTGGGCCGTCACGTTATCGACCGTTGCAACCTGACTGTGTTTTTCGTCGAGGGCAACCAACATCTGCCCGCTTTCCTGCGAGACCAGCAGGTGGAAGTCACGGCGTCTCTTCCCTGTTACACGGAAGAGAACGTGGACAAACAGCGAGGCAAGGGCGTCTTCACCAAAAGCATCGAAGCCCTGCGCATACTGAACCAGCACGGCTACGGCCAGCCGGAAACCGGCCTGAAACTCAATCTGGTCTATAACCCGGTCGGGCCGTATCTGCCCGGGCCGCAGGAAGCGCTCGAGGCAGATTACCACCAGCACCTGCGCGACGAGCACGGCGTGATCTTCAACCGCCTTTACACGCTCACCAACATGCCCATTAGCCGGTTTCTCACTGACCTCAGTCGCAGCGGCAAGTATGAAACTTACATGGCGCTGCTGGAGGAGAAGTTCAATCCCACGACGATCGAAGACCTGATGTGCCGGAGCTTGGTGAGCGTCGGCTGGGACGGCACGCTTTATGATTGCGATTTCAACCAAATGCTCGGCCTGCGTGTCAATCACGGACTGCCGCATCATATTCGCGATTTCGATGCTTATCTGCTCGCGAGCCGCGAAATCCGTACCGGGCAGCATTGCTACGGCTGCACGGCGGGAAGCGGCTCCAGTTGCATGGGAGCCCTGCTCTAGCAGCGGCGAGAATCCCGTTTACAACCCTGCGAACCGGACGCTAGAATGAACGTTCGAACAGTGCATTTCTACCGAGCCCGATTTTGCACTCATGTCCGAAGTCCTCGCCATTTATCCCGGATCGTTCGACCCCCTCACCCGCGGGCATCTGGATTTGATCCGCCGCGGCAGCCGGTTGTTTGACCGCCTGGTGGTTGCTGTGCTGACGAACTTCGATAAACAACCATTGTTTACCATAAAGGAACGCGTCGAAATGCTCCGGACGGTGACCAAAGGCTTGTCATAAGTCTCGATAGACACTTTCGGCGGACTGCTCGTCGAATAAGCGCGGCGCAAGCGCGCGCGTGCCATTCTGCGCGGCATTCGCGCCTTTTCGGATTATGAATATGAGCTTCAGATGGCACTCACCAATCGCGGCCTCGAACCGGGAATTGAGACTGTCTTCCTCACCCCTGCCGAAGCCTTCAGCCACATCAGTTCGCGCCTGGTGAAGGAGATCTTCATGCACGGCGGGTCGGTGAAGGGACTCGTCCCACCCGTTGTCGAAGAGCGCCTTCGGAAGAAAGTTTTTCCAAAATAACCAGCGAGGTCAATTATCCTATGCAGTTCTCCGAACGAATTTCCAGAATATCTGTGTCGTCCACCATGGCCGTGATGGCCAAGGCGGACAAGATGAAGGCCAGCGGCATTAAAGTCGTCGACTTTGGCGCCGGCGAGCCGGATTTCCCGACCCCCCAGAACATCAAGCAGGCCGCTGTGGCGGCGCTCGATGCGAACTTCACCAAGTACACGCCCGCCGGGGGCACGCGCGAGCTCAAGCAAGCGATCGTGGAGTGGCACGCGCGCGACTTTTCTTCCAATTACTCGCCGGACGAGTGCATCGTGACCGTGGGCGGCAAGCACGCGATTTTCGAAGCCATCATGGCCACGATCAATCACGGCGACGAGGTGATTCTCCCCGTTCCGTATTGGGTTTCGTTTATGGATATCGTCAACTACGCGGGCGGCAAAGTCGTGCTGCTGGAGACCTGCGAGGACGAAGGATTCACGGTGCGCGCCAGCGACGTGGAAAAGCTTATCACGCCGCGGACCCGCATGATTATCGTGAATTCGCCCTCCAATCCCTCCGGGGCGGTCGTTCCACCCGATGAAATGGAGAAGCTGTTGGCGGTCGCCGTCAAGCACAATGCTTTGCTGATGTCCGACGAATGCTATTGCCATTTCCTCTACGACGGGAGAAAGCCGTATTCGATCGCCAGCACGAAGGATCGCGAGAACTTGATTGTCGTCGGCTCGCTCTCAAAGACGTTTGCCATGACCGGCTGGCGCGTAGGATACGCCCTGGGCCAGGCGAAGCTGATGGGCAATATGCTCAAGCTGCAGAGCCATTCGACGTCGAACCCGACTTCGATTGCGCAGAAGGCCGCTGTGGAGGCGCTGCGCGGGCCGCAAGATTCCATCAAAGCCATGCTCGCCGAGTACCATCGCCGGCGCGACCGCATCGTGGCGGGCCTGCGCGAAATTCCGGGCGTGAAGTGCCGGATGCCCGAGGGCGCGTTCTACGTTTATCCCAACCTGGGTGCCTACATCGGAAAGAACGGGATTACGGACGCCACGCAGCTCGCGGAAAAGCTCCTGGAAGAGGCGCACGTGGCTCTTGTCCCGGGCCCGGCGTTCGGCACCGACCCGCACGTGAGGATTTCCTACGCCACTTCGACGGAGCAAATCGACGAAGGCGTGCGGCGGCTCAAGGAATTCTGCGGGAAACTTTGAACCGGCCGTGACGATATACGAACACGTCACGGCTCCTGAGGCTTCAGCGCGGTGAGGGCGGCGCAGGGTCGCCGCTGGACGTATTGCCCTAGTATGCCCAACCTTGACAGTCCTCTGCAGCTCTCGCCGGTGTTCCTCCCGAAAATATGGGGCCGCGAAAAATTGGAACCTATTTTCAAGCGACCCGCTTCGTTCCCTCCTGGCGAACTCATCGGCGAAGTGTGGCTCACGGCCAGCGAATCGCGCTTCATGAATGGCCCGATTGCCGGCATGACGCTCGGCGAGGCTTCCGAACAATTTGGGCCGCAACTGAATGGGGAAATGTGGAAGGATCGCCGCTTCCCGCTGCTGGCCAAGTATATCTACACCAGCGACTGGCTTTCCGTGCAGGTTCACCCGGACGACGCGCAGGCGGCGCGCTTCAATCCCGGGGAGCGCGGGAAATGCGAATTGTGGTATATGGTGTCCTCGGGGCGCAAGGGAGCGTACCTCGCCGGGGTCAAGCCGCGTGTCACCGCGGCAAAGTTGAGGGCGTCGTTCGAACAAGGCACGTCGCGATCGGACCTGAACTTGTTCCATCCGCGGCCCGGTGAAGCGGTTTTCATGCCGCCCGGAACCGTCCACGCGCTCGGCCCGGGCCTGGTGCTGTTCGAAGTCGAGGAGAACTCCGACTTGACCTACCGCCTCGACGACTTTGGACGCAAAGGACTCGATGGGAAACCGCGACCGCTGCACCTCGAAAAAGGGTTGGCGGTCGCGCGTCTCGATGCGCCCGCGCTGCGGAACTTGCCCGTCGTAAGCTTGAAGGAACCATGGGGTTCTCATCGCTTCGTTACCGCGTGCGGGTACTTTGCCCTGGAGGAACTAAACCTGCAAAAGAGGGCGGTCTTCCGCGGACGGGGGCATGCCGTCGAGGTGCTGTCCGTGCTGGCGGGCGAGGGCCGCATCGAGACGCCTGCGGGCTGGCTGGGTTTTCACTGTGGCGACACGTGGCTGATCCCGCCCGCTGCCGCAGAGTTCCGGCTCGTGCCGCGCGAGAAAACTCAGCTGCTGAAGTTTTACGTGCCGGATGTGGATAAGGATTTCCGTCGGCCACTCCTGAAGCGCGGTGTGCAGACATCGACGATCGAACGAATCATTTTCGCGGAATAAACTGACGATGCGCGACTCGGCCCTTGCACATGCCTACGCCGTGATTATGGCGGGAGGAAGCGGAACGCGCTTCTGGCCGCTCAGCCGTCGCCGTCGCCCCAAGCAGTTACTGACCCTCCTCAGCAAGGAAACCCTGCTCGAAGAGACCGTCGGCCGCCTGCGAGGCTTCCTGCCCGCTGATCGAATTTTTGTTTACACCAGCGAACTCCTTAAGTCCGCCTGCGCGCGCTGTCTGCCTGATATTCCGCGCAGGCAAATTATTGCTGAACCCGCGGCGCGCAACACTGCCCCCACCATCGGGCTCGCCGCGCATGAAATTCTGCGGCGCGATCCGGACGGCATCATGATCGTTCTTCCCGCCGATCACGTCATACGCAAGGCGGCAAGATTCCGCCGCGCGCTCCGCGCCGCCTGCCACTGGGCTTCCGTGCAAGGCCGATCGGTGACCATTGGCCTCAAACCCGACCGCCCGGAAACCGGGTACGGGTACATCCAGAAGGGTCGCCGCGCCGCGAAACTGGACGGGGAGCAACTTTTCGTGGTCGGCCGTTTCACGGAAAAGCCGCGGCTTGAAACCGCGCGCCGGTACGTCGCCTCGGGTCGCTATCTCTGGAACGGCGGCATGTTCATCTGGCGCGCCGCCACCCTGCTCCGAAATCTGGAGCGCGCCACACCCGAAATGGCGAGTGGGCTTGCCAGGATCTCCGCCGCGGGCGGCGTGCGTGCAACCCGCGCGCTGCGACGAGTCTTCCCTCGACTGGAAAACGTCTCCATCGATTACGCGGTAATGGAATCCATCTCCGATTGCTATGTGATCGAGGCCGACATGGGATGGAGTGACGTGGGAAGCTGGGCTGTCGTCCACGATCTCGCCCGCAAGGACCGCGACGGCAATGCACGCCCGCGCGGCAGCCTCAGCCTTGATTCGCGCGGTAATATGATCATTGCGCCGCACAAAACCGTGGTCACCGTGGGCATCAAGAACTTCGTCATCGTGGATACCGAGGACGCGTTGCTCGTCGCGGATCTCGCGCGCTCGCAGGACGTGGGGAAAGCCGTACAAGAACTGGCCCGTCTTGGACGGAAAGGTCTCTTATAAGGCCGGCAGGCAGACTTTTATGAGTGATATTCAATTCGGCACGGACGGCTGGCGCGGACTCATCGGCGAAGATTTCAATTTCGCGAATGTTCGCCGCATCTGTGCGGCCATCGCCCAATACGTTCGGAAGGAGAGCTCGAAATCGAGCGGCCTGATAGTAGCGTACGACACACGGTTCCTTTCGGCAGAAGCAGCACAGGCGGCAGCCGAGGAAGTCGCGGCAGCAGGAATTCCCGTCTTCCTCACCAGCCAGCCTGCACCCACGCCCGCCGCAAGCTATGCCGTCGTGGCGCGTGGGACTTCCGGCGCCATTGTCATCACCGCAAGCCACAACCCCTTCCGATGGAACGGCGTCAAGTTTAAGGCACCCTACGGCGGCTCGGCGTCTCCGGCCATTATGAAGAAGGTTGAAGCCCAACTCGCCCGGGTCATGCGAGGGGGCGCGAGGGCTCGACGCGCCAAGGACGCTCCCATCGAAAAGGTGGATCTCGTCACTCCTTACCTCGAAAAACTCAAGACCCTTGTCCACCTGGATCATATTCGCGCCTCGGGGCTCAGGTTTGTGGTCGACCCGATGTATGGAGCGGCGCGCGGCTGTCTGGCGCGCCTGTTCGAAGAAGCTCGCATTCCGTGCATCGAAATTCACAGCGACCATAACCCGCTCTTCCCGGGCCTCAATCCCGAGCCCATCGAGCCGCACGTCGCCGGCCTGAAGAAGGCCGTCATCGAGTCGGCCTATGACGCGGGCTTTGCCTCCGACGGTGACGCGGACCGGATTGGAGCGGTCGATGGCAAGGGAGCCTTTGTCGATTCGCACAAAATATTTTCACTGCTGTTGCGCCATCTCGTCGAAGACCTGGGGTTGAACGGCGAAGTCGTCAAAACATTCTCGACAACGCAGTTGATCGACAAGCTGGCCCGCAAATATGATTTGCCCCTGCACATCACTCCCATCGGATTCAAATACATTTGCGATCTGATGCTCACGCGCAACGTGCTGATCGGCGGTGAAGAGAGCGGCGGCATTGCCGTCAAAGGCCACTTGCCGGAGCGCGATGGCGTGCTCAATGCCTTGCTCCTCGCCGAAGTGATGGCCGAAAAACACCATGGCCTGGCCGACCTGGTTCGCGAGTTGAATCAGGAATTCGGGCCTCACGAATACGGGCGTGTCGATCTCGAGATTGAGCGCGATGTCGCGCACCGCCTCGTCCGCCACGTGGCCCAAAAGAAGATCGGGAGCGTGGCTGGACTCGACGTTACGGCAGTCGAAGACCTCGACGGCGCCAAAATGATCCTCGGTGAAGCCGCTTGGCTCCTCGTCCGCGCTTCCGGAACGGAAAACCTTCTCCGCCTCTATGCCGAGGCCCCCGGGGGCGAGCAAGTCAATGCTATGCTCGGCGAGATGACCGAATTTGCTCGAAGACAGAAATAGCCCCCGGCCAATCCCACTACATCCACCAAAATGTCTTTCAGGATTTCGTCGGCATGCAGGCGAGCTTTTTGTGGATGGCGTCGAGCACTCCGTTCACAAAATCCACGGAGTCCTTGTCGGAGTAGCGCCGAGCGATTTCGACGGCTTCATTGATCACGACGGCCGGCGGGGTTTCGGGATGGTGAACGAGTTCGTAGGCAGCGAGTCTCAGCAAGTTGCGATCCACCGCCGCCATTCGTTCGAGCCGCCAATTTTCCGTCTGCTCGCGAACGAGCCGGTCCAAAACTTCTTTTTCGGCAACCGTGCCCTCGAACAACTCCTGTGCGAACTGCTCGACGTCCGGGTCCGTCTTGAGCATGCGGAGAAAGGACTGGACGACGTGCTGAGGAGAGTGCTTGCCCTGCTCCCATTGAAAGAGCATCTGCAGCGCTAACTCGCGGGCTTTTCTTCGAGATGCCATCTCAGAGTGACAAGCGACAAGTACCGCATATCGAGCAAAAGGCGAATTCGGTTTTGTCGTCGAGAATGCCGGTTATTTGCCGGTGAACTTGGGAGGCCGCTTTTCGAGAAACGCCCGGGTGCCCTCTCTCATATCCTCAGTGGCGCAGCAAAGGCCAAAGAGGTTCGCTTCAAGGAACAGGCCTTCCTCGAGCGTCATCTCCATTCCGTGGTTCACGGCTTCGAGGGCAAATTTGACGGCCAGAGGCGCGTTGGCCATGATCTTTCCCGCGAGGGCCTCGCAGACCGTGATGAGGTCCTTTGCAGGCACGACCTGATTCACCAAGCCTAACCGATAGGCTTCCTGGGCGCTGATCGGTTCGGCGATCGTAGTAATTTCAATCGCCCTTCCCTTCCCGATCAAGCGTGCCAAGCGCTGTGTGCCGCCGTACCCCGGAATAACGCCCAGCTTCACTTCCGGCAGGCCGAAGCGCGCGTTTTCAGCGGCGACGCGCAGCGAGCAGGCCATCGCCAGCTCGCAGCCTCCTCCCAGGGCGTAGCCATTCACCGCAGCGATGACGGGCTTCCCCAGGTCTTCAATCAGACCAAAAACTCGCTGTCCGCGGCGCGCGAACTCACGAGCTTCAAGGGGGGAGAGCACCGACAGTTCACTGATGTCCGCGCCCGCGACGAATGACTTCTCGCCCGCACCCGTCAAAATGACGACTCGAACCTCGGATTCGTCCCCCACGGCACGGAAACAATCTTCCAGTTCGCCCAGGAGCTTACCATTGAGTGCGTTCAGTTTCTCGGGCCGGTTGATAGTGACACGGGCGACCGCGCCGCTTCTCTCAACGAGCAGGGTCTCGTAGGACATGGCTTGTTTTTCCATTGATCACGGCAGGCGCTGGCAATTGAAAATCCACGGTTGCGCGCTCAGACTCGTTCACGTGCGGGCCCAACAATTCTCGCCGCGGGATCAACCTTCGTATGCGGAGATAAGTACGCGTTTCCCGCCCTCCTGGCGCACCTTGTCCATGGCCGATTCGAGGCGATTGATGACTTCCGTAACGCCGTCCACGGCGTCAAAGCGCAACCCGAGAGGGACATCGCAAATCGCGCAGCACAGGTTGGGAGACGATTTTCCATCAACTCGCTCCTGCAAAAGGGCGCGGCGAATTTTCTCCAATGTGAGCCCTCCCTGCGGCAACGGCGTATCCGGCAGGATCAGGGCGATGGCCCACGGGCTGTAGCGGACGGCAATATCATTCGGCCGCATGTTCGACTGAAGGATCTTCGCCGCTTGCACCAGATATTGCTGCAGTCCCGCATCTCCCAGGCTCTTCGTCAGACTCGCCGGATTTTCCGGTTCAAGCAGGCAAAGCGCCAGGGGTTTTGACAACTCCTTCGCGCGCCCAGCCTCTGTCAGCAGGCAACCAATGTAGGAACTTCTTGGAAGCAGGCCTGTCGTCCGGTCGGCACCCGCCATCCCTGGCGCCATCCGGCGCAGCTTGGTGTTATTGACGGCAATGACGACCTGCGTCGCCGTGGTTTGCAGCAAAAGCGCGTCCGAGGGCGACCAGGCACGGAGTTGGTCGCATTGCTCGACGCAGAGCAGCCCCACTGGCTGATCCTTGTCCATCAGGGGCAGGGCCTGCAAGGAGCGCAGGTTGAGCTTTCGCAGTTGTGCGCTCACGGAGGAAAGGACGGGGAATTGTGTCACGTCGTGCATGATCCAGCCATCGGGCTTGGAAGCTGCCTGGCGCATGAAGACGCTGTAAATATCCGTGGCGGCGCTGACATCGGATGAGGGCGTGGTGGGCGAACAATACTCGACCGTGAGGGTGGGCGCCCGGTCCGGAGCCCCCAGGGCACCCCAACACCGGCTGGCGTTGAGGGCACGCCCGATTTCGTTGACCGCCACTTGCATCACGCCCTGGGGCGATGCCTCACGGTAAATGTTGGCGGTGATTTCTGAAATTCGCTTCAGGCCGTCAAGCGCGTCCTGCTGTGGAGCAGACGGCGCGGCGGCCGATCCAGCCGCTGGTCCCGGCGCCGATCGAGATGTGGAGGCCGATCCTGCCGGGACGAACCCCGCAGCTTGGTAGAGATCGCGCAGGCGTTCGTTCTTTTCCTCTTCTCCGGGATAAAGGCGGTTGAGGGTGGCGAGTGTCTCCTTCAGCTTCGAATCAAGCTGGTACTGATGGTACATCTCACCTTCGATAATGAGGTCATCCAACCCCATCTTGCCTGCTCCCTGTTTGCTTTCGGTGCCACCCGGGGAGGAATGACTCGTGGAAGGAGGCTGCACTCTGGAGGCGATGTTGTCATACCAGATCTTGTCGATATTCCCTTCGAGCATGAGCAGGCGGTCGTAGTGGCCAGCTCCGTACGGATCCACGTCAATGATTCTTTCAAGCGTGTCGGCAGCCCTGTCGTAGAGTTCGCCGGCCAGATACAAGCCGAAGAGCCGGGCTTGCGAGCGCCGCAGACCCTCTTCCTTGTTCAAGTCGTTGTAAAGCCCGCAGAGCGCCTCGAGGATGGGCAGGTTGGATTCGTCCGCCTCGTACATCCGCTCGACGATTCTCAAGTAATCCTCGCGCTTCCCTTGCTGGAGGAGTCGGGGCTTGAATTGCTGGAGCAGGCTCATGGCCTCGCCGGTCTTTCCAGCTTCAATGAGCGTCTCAGTCAGCTTTACGACAATGTCGATGGCCTCCGGCTTCGCCTGGTAGAGCCTCCAGCAAAGGGGTTGGGCTTTGGCGAAGTCTTGAATCTGAACGCAGGCCCTGGTCAGCAGTTCGAGAACCGTCAAATCATCGGGGCGTACGGCAAGAATCGGTTCAAGGAGGGCGACCGCGTCCGCGCCGCGGTCTTTTTGCAGATAGAGTTCTGCGGCCGAAACACTTGCGTCTTCGTTCGCGGGGTCGACAAAATGGGCGCGCTCGACCAACTCCCCCCAGCGTCCTTCGTCGCCGGCTTTTCTGGCGAGAAGAGCCGCTTGCAGGAAGGCCGGTGCCGACACCGCAGGGACCCGGTTCTTGACGGCCTGCTCAGCCAGCTCGACCTGAGCATTCAGGCTATTCGGATCCAGTTTGGCGATGCGCACCAGGCTGTCCAGAGCCGGCACGGCAGCTCCCGCGGCCCGGTGTATGGCCAGCATCTCTCGATACACGTCGAGGGCGTCGGCGGACTTGTTTGTCTTTTCCAGCAAGGCCCCAAGCTTCGTCAGCGTGTTGAGGTCCTGAGGCATGACCTTGAGGATCTTGCGGCAGGTCGCAATGGCTTTGATGGAGTCGTTCTTCTTTGTGTAGTAATCAACCAGTAGGGACTGGTAGCGGACACCCTCAGCGTTGCGATTCAAACGCAGGCAGATGTCCCCCAAGTTAAGCAGAACATCTTCGTCGTTCGGCTCGTACCTGTAAATTTCCTGGTATGTTTCCAGAGCCGACTCGAACTTCTGCTTTTGAAGATACTTCTCAGCCTTCTCGAAAAGTTTGTTGATGTCGGGCATAGCTTCTCGAAAAAATGGGGGTGAGCTCGGCCCACCCGAATACAAGTTCGCGTAAATTGACAGGATAACCCCGTTCTGCTAGATTTTCAAAGGGTTTGGATACAACCGCGAAATCGATCAGGTTCCGCTCTGCCGCATCAGGTCTACGGGACTTTTTCCACCGGCACTACTTCCCTACTGGTTTGGCGCTCTGACCTATAGATGACGGACTCTCGTTACATACGCAACTTCTCCATCGTTGCCCACATCGACCACGGCAAATCCACGCTGGCCGACCGCCTGCTGGAAATCACCGGGGCTCTGACCAAGCGCGAAATGTCGGCCCAGGTCCTCGACTCGATGGACCTCGAGCGCGAGCGCGGCATTACCATCAAAGCTCACGCCGTCCGCCTGCATTATCACGCCCAGGACGGCAATGAGTATCAGCTCAACCTCATCGACACGCCCGGCCACGTAGATTTTTCTTACGAAGTCTCGCGCAGCCTCTCGGCGTGCGAGGGCGCACTTCTGGTGATCGATGCCTCCCAGGGCGTCGAGGCGCAGACTCTCGCCAACGCGCAACTGGCGATGAACAACAAGCTGGCGATTCTGCCCGTCATCAACAAGATCGATTT
>JACQNR010000115.1 GCA_016202975.1 Acidobacteriota bacterium | reverse complement strand
GGATAGGGCGGAGCGAAGCGTACTCGCCACTCGTTCGCACCAGCCCAAAACGCCGGGACTCGCCATTGTTGCCCGTCATCTTTGGTGAAAACAACGTCAACTTCAAGGTCGTTGAACGGATCGTTATAAATCTTTTGGGACTTGTAGACCCATTCTACCGGCTCGTTCTGCACGCCGGTCCGCTGGGCTGTCGGCGTGCCTTGTGACTGCGAACCGAGCGCGGTGGGCGGCGCAGCCCAAGGCAAAGCGAAAACAAGCACCAATCCTGCGCTCTGCTTCTTCATGAGTGTTACCCGGAATTAGTCTTTTGGCCTCCGGTCGGCTGAGAGTATACACCTGCTTGCCGCCAATCTGGACCTCCGCGGACAATGGTTTTCCCAAGATGGTCCCACCGGCTCCTTTCCGCCCTTCCGGCGCCCTGAAAAAACGCTCTTACGGCTTTTAGTGCGGCGTTACGTAAATAGGTGAAACATTGGCTCGCGGCGGAAGGGCACGGCTTCAGAGTCTGTGTGATAACTAGGTGTTCCACTTTGTGCAATTATTTGTCTAGGGTCTTAGCTACTGTAGAATCAGTGAAACATGGTTTCGCGAACCCTGTGGGAATCGCAGTTTCTCGAGTTATCACCCAGACTCTTAAACCCCCTGACAATTCTTAAAGAAAGTGTTTTTGTTTTTTCGCCGAACAGGCGATCATAGTGCAGGCTTCGAGCATTGGCTATGGCTCGCGGGGGCGAGCCAGATAAGGTCCATGGAATTCATTTGTGAGGTTTGAATCGATGAAGACCTTGATCTACCAGGAGCGCCGCAAGACGCCCCGTTTCGCGTACACCGGACTGGCCGTGCTCAAGACGCCGGAAGGGCCGAGCGTTGCGGAGGCGCAGATCATGGATTTAAGTCTGGAGGGCGCGAGCGTCAATGTGCCGCTTCCTCTTTTTCCCGACCAGGACTTCCTGCTGGTGATTAATAGCGATGAAGGCGATATCGTGGTGCGGGGCATCGTTCGATACGTCCGGCCCGGGGGCGTCGCGGGCTTGAATTTCACCCGCTTGTCGGAAAAGGCCGCCACGCGGCTGGAGCACCTCATCCAGACGCTCACTGAGACTACCATGCCCGGAGTGGGCGGTCCTGGCTGAACATCTCCTGGTCATAAGCTCTCACCTTGGCCTTTCTCACAATGTTTCACGTGAAACATTCGCGAAGACTGGGCATATAATTCCAGCACGAGGGGAACCCAGGTCCACGTTGGACCGATTCGGAGCGGAGACGGTGGGATGAAACTCGGCCCGTTCCTTGGAAACAGCGCCTCATCCACCGTCAGCGAGAGGAAACTCATTTGAGCGTTCGAATCTGCGTCCTAGGGAGCGGCAGCCGGGGCAACTCCACGCTGATTGCCACCGAAAAGGCCCGCATTCTCCTCGATGCGGGCTTCAGCAAGCGCGAAGCCTACGCGCGCCTCGACTCCATCGGCGAAAAATGCGGCGGGTTCGACGCCATCATCGTTTCCCACGAGCACATCGACCACGTCAAAGGTCTTGAGACCCTTGCCTCGGACGCGCAGGCACCCATCTACATCTCCGCCGCTACGCGCGACGCCATCGCGTGGAATGGGCGAGCCAAAATCTTTGAGGTATTTACGTCCGGCGAGGCTTTTTCCGTGGGCGATATCGAGATTTCGCCTTTCACCATCCCGCACGACGCGGCGGACCCCGTGGCGTTCCGCATCGACACGCAGGGCATCCGGATTGGTGTCGTCACCGACCTCGGCTACATTCCCGAGCACGTCAAGCACCACGTGAGCGGATGTCACTGCCTGATCTTCGAGTCCAACCACGACCTGGAAATGCTCAAGATCGGGCCCTATCCGTGGCACGTCAAGCAGCGGGTGATGAGCCGTCACGGGCATCTCTCCAACCTCGCGACGGCGGATTTTCTTCGCAACGACTTCGACGGTGCGGCGCAGGTCCTCGTGCTGGCTCACCTCAGCGAAAACAACAACCATCCTGATATCGTCCGCATGAGCGCGGAAGAAGCGCTGATGTCCCGCCGCGCCCAGCCGCAGATGCACCTGGCCAGCCAGACTGTGCCTTCGCCCGTTTTTCGCTTTTGATCCGCAGATTTCGCTGATTGCGCAGATGATACAAACACCCATCGCGAAAGAGAAGCGTGACCCTAGAACCTACGGCATCATCGGCGCGGCGATGGAAGTCCATCGGGTGTTGGGATGCGGATTTCTGGAAGCTGTCTATCAGGAATCCCTGGCCCTTGAACTGGCCGACAGCACAATTCCTTTCCGTCGGGAAGTAGAATTACCGTTGACCTACAAGGGTCACCGACTGGCACCATCCTATCGTGCGGACTTTGTCTGTTTCGAATCAGTCATCGTAGAACTTAAAGCCCTCTCCGTCCCCACCGGGATCGAAGAAGCCCAAATCCTGAACTACCTGAAAGCCACCAGCCTGGAAGTAGGTTTGCTATTGAACTTTGGCACAGAAACCTTACAGTATCGGCGATTTATTTTTTCAAATTCTGAGAAATCTGCGAAATCTGTGGATGACCTATGATTCCTCGTTATACGCGAAAAGAAATGGGTCGCATCTGGAGCGACCAGAATAAATTCCAGAAGTGGCTGGACGTCGAGATCGCCACGGCGGAGGCCGAAGCCGAGATCGGCATGATCCCGGCCGAGGCAGCCCGCGCCATTCGCGAGAAGGGCGCGTTTTCTGTCGAGCGCATTCTGGAAATCGAGGCCAAGGTGAAGCACGACGTCATCGCCTTCACCACCAACGTGGCGGAGAACGTGGGCGCGGAAGCGCGTTACCTGCATTACGGGCTCACGTCGAATGACGTTGTCGACACCGCGCAGGCGCTGCAGATTCGCGACGCTTCGAGAATACTGGTCGAGGGCCTCGAGAAGTTCGGGGCCGTCCTCAAGAAGCGTGCCCACGAATTCAAGCACACGCCGATGATGGGCCGCACGCACGGCATCCACGCCGAGCCCATCACTTTCGGCTGCAAGATCGCCATCTGGTACGCCGAGTGCCAGCGCAACCTCGAGCGGATGAAATCCGCCGCGGAGCAGTTGCGCGTGGGAAAGATTTCCGGCGCCGTCGGTATGTACGGCCACTCCACTCCGCAACTGGAGGAGCGAATCTGCGCGAAGCTCGGCCTCGCCCCTGCGCCCATCTCGAGCCAGGTCATTCAGCGCGACCGTCACGCCTACTACGTCTGCACGCTGGCGGTGATCGCGGCGTCTCTCGAAAGAATTGCCCTCGAAGTTCGCGGCCTGCAGCGCACGGAAGTCCGCGAGGCCGAGGAATTCTTCTCCGCCGAGCAAAAGGGATCTTCGGCGATGCCACACAAGCGCAATCCCGTCACTTCGGAACAGATCTGCGGCCTCGCACGCATCGTCCGTGCCAATGCCCAGGCGGCGCTCGAGAATGTGGCGCTCTGGCACGAACGCGATATTTCGCATTCCTCCGCCGAGCGCATCATCCTGCCGGATTCAACCATTCTCGTCGACTACCTGCTCGACAAGACGACCAAGCTCGTCGAGACGATGTTTGTCTATCCCGAGCGCATGATTGAAAACCTGAATCAGATGAAAGGGCTCATCTATTCCGGGCAATTGCTGCTCGATATCGTAAACAAAGGCGCGGCGCGCGAGGACGCTTACCGCTGGGTACAGCGCAACGCCATGAAGGTTTGGGAGACGCGCGAGGATTTCAAGTCGCTCGTCGAGCGCGATGAAGATATTCGAAAGTTTCTCTCGCCTGAAGATCTCGCTGCGGTGTTCAACGTTCAGCGCTATTTGGGACACGTGGAGGCCATCTTCACGCGAGTGTTCGGCGATTAGAATTCTGGCTTCGCCACGGCGACCGAGGTCGACATTTACAGAATTTCTGGAGGACTTTTGAAAAAGGCCCTGATATTGACACTGACTCCGTTCATCATCAGCGTGCTGCTCCTCGCGGCACAGGAGCCGAAGTCAACATACAGCGGGCGTAATCTCGGCATGGGGAATCTGTCTCGGTTATCGCGGGCCAAGACGCGATCTATCAGCGCCGAGAATTTCACGGGAGAGAAGGGCAATGGCGGGATGGCAACGGAAGGTCTAGACGCCAAGGCCGCGCGCGAGCTCGGCCAAGGCTGGAAGATTTCTCCGTCAGTTTACATCGAACCCGAGCAAACCTTCACGCTGGCGGAAATTCAGGGTCCGGGCGCTATTCAGCACATCTGGATGACTCCCACCGGGCATTTTCGTTATTCCATTCTGCGCATCTGCTGGGACGGTGAAACGACGCCATCGGTGGAAACTCCCGTGGGCGATTTCTTCGCCTGCGGCTGGGGGAAGTACGCGCAGATTTCCTCGCTCGCCATGTGCGTCAATCCCGGCAGCGCGTTTAATTCCTATTGGGAAATGCCCTTTCGCAAATCCGCCAAGGTCACCATGGAGGATCTGGATGAGGAGCAAACGACCCTCTTCTACCAGATCGATTTCACCTTGACCGAAGTGCCCGCCGACGCCGCCTGCTTCCACGCGCAGTTCCGGCGCACGAATCCCTTGGCCTACAAATCCGTTTACACGATTCTCGACGGCGTCAAAGGCTGGGGGCATTACGTCGAAACCTACATAGCCTGGGGCGTAAACAACGACAGCTGGTGGGGTGAAGGCGAAATCAAGTTCTATCTGGATGGCGACGACAAGTTCGCGACCATCGTGGGCACGGGCACGGAGGACTACTTCTGCGGCTCATACGGTTTTGTCTCCGGGCCCCCAGGAAACGTGCAATACACGGCGTTCTCGACGCCTTACACGGGGCTGGCCCAGGTGATTCGCCCGGACGGGAACTTCATCGCCAACACACGCTTCGGGCTCTACCGCTGGCACATCATGGACCCTATCCGCTTCGAGCAGGATTTGAAGGTCACGATTCAGGCGCTCGGCTGGCGTTCCGGCGGCCGCTATCTGCCGCTCCAGGACGATATTTCCTCCGTCGCCTTCTGGTACCAGACCGAACCGCACGCTGCGATCCCGAAGCTGCCGGATAAGGATTACCTGGAAATCAAGTAGGTATCGAGGACTGCTGTCGTGGAAAACCAGGCGCCCATTGAAGTGACGTTTCGCCTCACCCGACGCGATATGTACGCCGTGTATGTGCACACGCTTCTGCGCATGTGGCTGCTGATTCCGATTGTAATCTGCATGATTGCGATTCTGGCTCTTTCTGCCCTCAGCGACTTCACCGCCCACACTAGCTACCTAGTTCCCGTCTTGCGCTTCTTGACGGTGGCTCTGGCGCTGGTGGGGCTGGGATTTGCGTTGCCTTACTTTTTGGCGCGAAACACCATGAGAACCAGCCCGCTCTTTAAGTCGGAACTCCGCTGTGTATTTTCTGAAAGTGGTGTCGAGATGGCCACCCCCTCCTCCAATAGCCGGGTTGACTGGTCGGGCTTCCACCGCGCCGTCGAACTGAAAGAGTTTGTGCTCCTCTACATGTCCTCGCGCGTCTTCTACATCGTCCCCAAGCGATCGTTTTCGAGCCCGGACCAACTGGAGGCTCTTAAGACTCTGCTCCGAGTGAAGATGGAGGGGAAGGCACGGCTCAGATCGTGATGAAGCAGCTTCCAGGCCTGTTGCCGCAATATGCCAGGGGCGAGGTTCAGGGTGATCGTGAAAAAAGCTGTCGTTTTGTGGCTTCATGTGCGGGGCATTCCTAAGCCAGTGCGCTGATGCGCAGGATCGGACTGTCCGTTTTTTCGGTGAAGTGGCGCGAGGCCTCAGCTTTCGCAAGGACATCGGCCACGGGCTCGACTTGGTGCTGAAGCCGCTCCCATCGCCCGAGTCCGGTGATGCCACGGGCTGGACCATCGAGGTAACGCCACAGGGCCGTCAGCCTGATGATGAATGCCGTGATTTTGTCTGGGTGGTGACGCCGCCGTACCGGTTCTGGAATCCGCGCTATCTCAGCACTGAGTACGGCAAGCTCGCACAGGAAGTGGTTCGCACCTCCCCGCGCGAATTTAATTTTGTCCTGAACTGCGCCGACTTCACGGTCGAACGGCAGCGCGTAGACCGGGTTCTGTGGCCGTACTCTTACTCCAAGGAAGATGTGGACGATTCGCTTGCCAAGTTGGGAACGTCGCCGCACGGAACAGGACGCCTATGGATCAAGGACTCCAAATACACGCCAGGTGAAAAATCCGGGGGCGGTGTGAAGCTCGGGGCAATCCACTGGATCAAGTTCGAGGTTGAAATCAGGTTCCCAGAGGGACGAAACAGGGATCGTGATCCTTGACTTGGGGTGCGCGGAAATCGTGCTCCTCAACGAGGACAACGAAAGCTTCGCGTCCTGGCGTTACTTTGTTTCCTGTGCAAGAATTTTGACCTGCGTGGGTCCGGACTTAACGGACTCAGCCATTTGCCAATCCTAAGGACTGCCTTGCATGAATTCTCACTCTAACATAGCCGAGCCCGATGGGTTGGACGCCGCCGACATTACCCGTGTTGCACTTGAGAGAACTACTGTGCCAGATGCCGCGGGCGAAGAGAGGTCAAGAGCGGAGAATCGGAGGCGCAAGTCAGGTTGACTCTTTCCCGGAATGCAGTAGTTCCCATCCAGATTGTAGCAATTGCGATAACACAAGTAGGATCGGGCGGGGTCGAGAGCCGTTTCGAGTTTCTGCCAATCACCCGTTAATTCCCTCAGAAGCCCAGCTCGAAGTCGCTGCAGCAAACCGCGCCCTTCTTCGAACGACTCTTCCCGAAGGTTTGATGCGAAACGCCAAGACTCCTCGACTTTCTTCAGAACCTGTTTCTTCGGAAGGAACTCCGAATTCAGATAATGTGCCCTGCCAAGGACGGGCGCGTGGAGCAACACATTTCTGTATTCTCGTATTTCCTTAATTACCTGGCGATTTTCGACATTTCCCACAGGGACTAACCTCTTTGAAAGGGCAAGGCGTTTGACCAATCGTCTGTGCCAGACTTTCACGAACCGTTCGAAGTTTGCAGTTGCAGCAGCCAGGAGTGCGAACGCATCTTCAAAGAAGAGTTGGGGCTCGTACTTAATAACGAGTGTGGCCCTGGCTAGGAAATAGAAAGTCGAATAGTGGCTCTGCGCCATAGCTTCGACGTCGCTGTTGATCTTGGGATCGTCCCTGAACCCGATCCACCTTCCGTCAGATGGAGGAATGTCAGGGGCTATTCTGTTAGTGAGCGGAATAATGTGCTTCCGCCAGAAGGACTCGTACTGCGGGAATTCATCTCGGAGTAGTGGCCACCAGAGCCGTTCATAACGATCTCCGTGATTAACGAGTGCGAAACCGAAATCATCCCACCACATCTTCACTCACCTGGGTGGGCGGTTCCCGAACCGCCCCTACAAACGGTTCATCACGCTAGCGAGATAACCCGCTCCGAAGCCGTTATCAATATTCACCACGCAGACATTGGGCGAGCAGCTATTGAGCATTCCGAGGAGGGCAGCGAGGCCGCGGAAGCTTGCGCCGTAGCCGATGCTTGAGGGTACGGCAATCACCGGAGCGCTCACCAGACCGGCCACCACGCTTGGCAGCGCGCCTTCCATGCCCGCCACGCAGACGATCACTCGCGCTTCGCGCAGGTGACGGCTCTTCGAGAGCAGGCGGTGAATGCCCGCTACGCCGACGTCGTAGAGCGTCTCGACGGGGTTTCCCATGGTCTCCGCAGTGACAGCGGCTTCCTCTGCCACGGGAATGTCGGAAGTTCCCGCGCAAACCACCGCGATCTTCCCTTTCCCGCGAATCTTACGGTCACGGCGGATGGCGATCGCCCCGGAGAGCGCGTAGAACTCAGCCGTCTTATCGAGTCTCACGATTCTCTCGTAGAGCGCCTCATCCCCGCGGGTGATGAGGATGTTGTGCTTGTTGGCGAGCATGCGGCTGACGATGCCCTCAACCTGTTCAGGGGCCTTGCCGCGCGCGAAGACCACTTCCGGAAAACCCTGCCGCAGCGAGCGGTGGTGATCAATCTTGGCGTAGCCCAGATCTTCGTAGGGCAGCGTGCGCAGGCGGTCCACCGCCTCCTCCACGCTCAACTTCCCCTGGCGGACCCGTCGCAGCATTTTGCTAATCTCGTCAGGACTCAAAATAAACCTCGCGCTCAGGAAAGATGCCAGCGATCAGCATTCAGCAAGAACAGAAGTATAACAGGCTAATTGACGCGTTACGCCGCTCTGTGAGAGGCGGCGCAATAGTTCAGAGACGACGGCGTTTCCGACCGCCGCGATTACTCAAACTGGCTTCGTAGTTCGCGCATGCGGGCCTCAAAGTTGTCACACGCCTGGAATATAGAAATCCCCGCGATGCCAGTCGCACCCGCCTCAAGGCAGGCTTTCGCGCGCTCGACCGTGATGCCTCCTAGAGCTAGGACGGGAACAGAAATCATTGCGGCCGCCTCCCTCAGTTTGGCCAGGCCGAGCGGCGGCCCGTACTGAAGCTTGGAGGCGGTTTCAAATACCGGGCCCAAGACGATGTAATGAGCTCCGGCGGCTTGCGCGGCCTCGGCTTCATC
>JACQNR010000125.1 GCA_016202975.1 Acidobacteriota bacterium | reverse complement strand
GCTCAAGGGCGGCGTGATCATGGACGTCACCACCGCCGAGCAGGCCAAGATTGCCGAGGACGCGGGGGCCTGCGCGGTGATGGCGCTGGAGCGCGTTCCCGCCGATATCCGCAAGGAAGGCGGCGTGGCGCGCATGGCGTCCATCAAGATCATCAAGCAGATCATGGACGTGGTGACGATTCCGGTGATGGCCAAGGCGCGCATCGGGCACTTTGTCGAGGCGCAGGTGCTGGAATCGGTCGGCGTCGATTACGTCGACGAAAGTGAAGTGCTGACGCCCGCCGACGAGGAGCACCACATCAGCAAGTGGGGCTTCAAGGTGCCGTTCGTCTGCGGCGCGCGCAACCTGGGCGAAGCGCTGCGGCGCGTGGGCGAGGGCGCGGCGATGATTCGCACCAAGGGCGAAGCGGGCAGCGGCAACATCGTCGAAGCGGTGCGGCACATCCGCGCCATCGTGGGCGAGATGCGGCACATCACCACGCTGCGCGAAGACGAATTGATGGCCAAGGCCAAGGAACACGGCGCGCCCTACGAGTTGATTCAGTACGTCCACAAGCACGGAAAGCTCCCCGTGCCCAATTTCAGTGCGGGCGGAATCGCCACACCCGCCGACGCGGCGCTGGTGATGCAGCTCGGCGCGGAAGCGTGCTTCGTGGGCTCTGGGATTTTCAAATCCGAAGACCCCGCCAAGCGCGCCAAGGCCATTGTCCGCGCCACGACGCACTTCAACGAGCCCGGCGTGGTCGCCGAGTGCTGCGAAGAGCTGGGCGAAGCCATGCGCGGCATCGACGTCGCCAAGCTTGACCCGAAGGAGCTGCTGCAAACGCGCGGGTGGTAGCGCCGCCTTCCAGGCGTCATACCTTTGTGCAGAGGGGGAGGAATGCACCACATTCCCTGGGAAGATAACTTGTTGGAGCGAAAGCTGGAATCCGATTTGAAAGATCTGCCGAGAACACTTTGCGCGTTTGCCAACTCGGTCAAACCGGGACATGTAGCAACGATTTTGATTGGGGAGAGAGATGACGCCTCGGGCCAGGGGGTTACCAATCCTGATGAGATTCAGAAGACGATTCGAAAGGAGTGCGAAAAGATCTATCCGGACATACTGTGGAGATCAGAGGTGTATGAAAAGGAGGGCAAGCACTGTGTCCGAGTTGAAATCGAGTTCAGCGGGGATACTCCTCATTTCGCTGGACCTGCTTGGGTTCGGCGCGGTTCTGAAACAGTGAAGGCCTCTGAGGAGGTCTTCCAGCGCCTCATTGAAGTCCGATTGGATAAAGTGCGGGAGCTAGCTATGTGGGAAGGGAAGGACGTAACGGTTGAAGGGGATGTGAGTAGCGTGGAATTCCGCGAGCGGAATATACACGGCCACCCACGATGGCAAGGGCAGAGCCCAGCTATACTGAAATCTGCGAACCGATATTGGGTGACGTTCGACGTCACCGGAAAAAATCGGTCAGAGCCCATCGAGAAACTCTTCCTTTCTTGGGACGACAACCGTGATTGCCTGAAGATTCTGGTGAAGTTCTGAATGGTTGTGGTGATGAAATACCTGGTCGTAATCGAAAGGTGCGAGAACAGTTTTGGTGCCTATGTGCCGGACCTTCCGGGGTGCGCTGTCGTAGGTGAAAGCCGTGAGGAAGCCCTGCAGCTAATCCGTGAGGCCGTGGAGCTTCATGTGGAGAGCATGCGCGAGCAAGGCAGCCGAATCCCCGAACCAGCAACTACAACCGAGTACGTCCAGGTCTGATGCAGTTCCTTCGGGCGGCACGCTGCCTGCGATGACTTCGAGCGGTCTCGGAGACCCCAATGGCGAATTACAGTTACTACTGTGTGGAGCATTCGTTTGTGGTTCGCTACGACAAAGAGGGCGGGTCCTACGAAAAGTATCTGGAGAGCGGCGAGTGGGAAAGCTACCACGACTCCTGGGACGTAATTACCAACGGCCGCTGGATCCCCAGCGAGGCGGAGGCCATGCAAACCGCGCAAGAGATCTTCGAGCGGGATCGTCAGTGGAAAGCCGAAGGGCGAGCTTGAGCTTGTTGTAGCGCCCAGCTTCAGGCGGGCATTGTTCAGTGCCCAGCTTAAGCTGGGCGCTATGACTCGACCAAGGGTTCGGGAGGGAGGAAGGCATGACGCAGGACGTGAAGTATCCGATCGGCAAGTTCCAATGGGAAGACAATCTGAGCGATGCGCGGCGGAAGGTATTAATCGACCAGATTGCCGAGACACCCGCTAAATTTCGCGCGGCTGTCGTGGGCTTCAGCGAGCAGCAGTTCGACACGGCCTACCGCGAAGGCGGCTGGACGGTGCGGCAGCTCGTCCATCATCTCGCCGACAGCCACATGAACGCTTACATCCGCTTCAAGCTGGCGCTCACCGAAGACGAGCCGACCATCAAAACCTACGAGCAGGACCGCTGGGCGGAGACGATCGATTCCCAGACGGCGCCGGCGGAGGTTTCACTTTCCGTGCTCGACGGCGTGCATCACCGTTGGGCGATGCTGCTGCGTGCGATGAGCTCCACGGACTTCGCGCGCAAGTTCAACCACCCCGAGCACGGCAAGATGACGCTCGAAAGGCTGCTGGGCCTCTACGCCTGGCACGGGCGGCACCATACGGCGCACATTACTTCGCTGCGCGAGCGGGAGGGCTGGTAGGGAATTGAAAATTGAAGATTGAAGAACCGTGGGTAGTTGGTCGTAGGTTGTTGGTTGTATGTTAACCCATCGATGAGCCGCATATGACCTGGAACCGCCAACCCACAACCCACAGCCAGCTCCATCCATGAACGAACCCGTGAAACAAATCGGAATATTGGCCGTGCAGGGCGACTTCGAAAAGCACGCCCAGATGCTGGACCGCCTGGGCGCGGCGTGGAAACTGGTAAAGCATGTGGTGGACCTGGAGGGCGTCGCCGCGCTCATCATGCCGGGCGGCGAGAGCACGACGATGCTCAAGTTCTTTGATGAGGAGGGTCTTGGTCCGGCCATTTCCCGTTTCGCCGCGCAAGGCAAACCGATCTTCGGCACCTGCGCGGGCGCGATTCTGCTCGCGAAGGAAGTTTTGAATCCATCCCAGGCGCATCTTAGCCTGATCGACATCAGCATCGAGCGCAACGCTTATGGCCGGCAAATCGACAGTTCCGTCCGCAAAGGCGACTGCCCGGAACTCGTGGACCATCAAGTTGAGATGGTTTTCATCCGCGCGCCGATTATCCGCCGCGTGGGGGTGGGCGTGCGCGTCGTGGGCACCTGCGACGGCCTGCCCGTGCTCGTCGAGCAGGGAAACATCTTCGCCGCGACTTTTCATCCCGAGCTGACCGAAGACGCGACGATCCATCGGTACTTTGTCGATAAATTGGGCGGTTGATTGATTGAGCGATTTAGCGACATCGCGATTAAGTATTGGGAAAGCCATTCGAGGGCGGCTTCTCGAGACTCCGGGGGCTTTTCTCATTTACAACCGATAACTGACAACTCTCTCCCTCCAACTAACACCTGACACCTGACGCCGTTTGTGATATCAAATCAGTGTGGCGTTAAGTCAAGCGAATCGGCCGCTGAAGGTGCTATTCGTCTGTGTCGGCAATTCCTGCCGCAGCCAGATGGCGGAGGCGCTGGCAAAGCGTCTGGGGAATGGGCGCGTCGAGGCGTGGAGCGCCGGTTCGAGCGCCCTGGGGAGAATCGTGCCAGAGACTTTCGACGTCCTGGAAGAGAAGGGAATTTCGCTGGAAAGCCACTCGTCGAAAGGTTTGCGAGATGTGCCGGTCAACGACATGGACGTCGTGGTGGGCATGGGATGCGAGGTCGTCTGTCCCGTCCCGGCGGGATTCAAGGGGCGCGTCATCGAATGGAACATTCCGGACCCCTACGGCCGCGGCCTGGATACCTTCCGCGCCGTCCGCGATTTAATCGAGCGGCAGGTGCGATCGCTGCTGAGCGATTTATTACGATCGCAGGAGGACCCCGGGGAAAAGGATGAAACAAACCCCCGCCAACGCGAGTAACTCGGAAGCGCAAAGTACAAAGGACGGGCGACAGCTCATCTCAAGGTCGCGATGAAAGTGCCAACGACAACTCGAACGCGCCAAGTCAGCGTCTCCGAACAAGATTACCTGAAGGCGATCTGCCACATGCAGCTCGAACTGCAGGCGCCGATCAGCGCGCGCTTGTCGGAAGCGCTGGGCGTCACGCCGCCCGCGGTCACGGCGGCACTGCGGCGAATGGCGCGGCGGGGCCACGTGCGGCTCGATTCCAAGGGCGGACGAATTCGCCTGACGGCGAAGGGCCGTGCCATCGGTCAAAGGCTGGTGTTGCGCCATCGGCTGATCGAACGGCTGCTGACCGATGTCCTGGGAATGGACTGGAAAGTGGTCCACGACGAGGCGGAGAAGCTGGAGCACGCCATTTCCCCGGAGATCGAGCGGCGTTTACTCAACAGGTTCGGGCGCGACTCTTCCTGCCCGCACGGCGACCCGTTCATCGGTGGTCTGGCCAAGCTCCGGCGTCAAGGAGTCATCGCCCTTTCCGAGGCCCGTCCGGGCAGCCGCGTCAAGGTGGTGCGGGTGGATGAGCACGCCCGAGAGTTTCTGATTTTCCTCGAGGAACTTGGACTGATCCCAGGCGTGGAATTCCGCGTCCTGGGGAAAAGCTATGACGCGACCATGAGCATCGAGGTCGGCCAGCGGCAACATCATCTGGGCAAATCCTCGACCGATCGTGTGTGGATTCTCCCGGCGCGAATTTCTGGTTGACGCAAGCGCCCAAATCGTACATAACAAGCGGGTCATCATGATAGTTTGGCGAGGCTTTAGGTCGGACGCCGCGCCTTCCCCAATGGCAGGTATCCACTGCCGAAAGGTGCGGTGGAGAGAATTTGTGCTATTATGGAGGCTCCCGCAGGGGTGCTTTCATAGTATTCGGTCGTGGTGACATCGGATTGGTGGACCCATCAACCGACGTTTCGATTCAAACATGATCCGGGGATTTGTCCTTGGCCGATAGTCCCAAATCGCCGATCCTGAAGCTTGTGCGCGCCGTCCAGACGCTCGTAGGTTGGGCATTGACGCTGGTGATTGGCGGCCAGCTCGTTCTTTTCGGCCTGCAATTCGCCCATGCTCCCAAGCTCGATACATGGATCGTGGTTGTCAATCTCCACCGCTACGGCGATCCGGTTCTGACCGAGATTGGCTCTTGGGCAGGAGTCATATGGCCTCCGCCGCCCCTGACCTGGGGATTTCTGCCCCTGGTCGTTGCCTTGCTGACTTGGCTCCTGAAAGTCATGGCAGAAAGCGGATTCCAGAAGTTGCAGGACGCGTTGGGAGCAAGCCTGGAAGGTAAGGGGGGCGAGAAGAAAGAAGACACGCTCATCTCCCAGCTTCAAGGCCGTCCGCTCGACTCGAAGCGCTCGCGCGAAGACCTCCTTAAGCGTTATCGCGAACTCGAATCCGCCCTCAAAACTTCGACACGCAAGCGCTGTGCGTTCCTCTCCGTCGACGTGGTGGGCTCCACCAAGATGAAACAGGGCGAGACCGAGACGGCCATCGCCGCCACTTTCCAAGCTTACGAAGAGCTCTTGAACCGGGTTTTCGAAGAGCACGGCGCGTGGAAAGTGGCCTGGACCCCCGACGGCGTCATGGTCTGCTTCCTCCAGCTCGATTTGGCCGTGGCCGCAGGGCAGACGGTTTTGAGAAACCTTAAGGAATTCAATGCCACCGAGAACAAGCTGCGGACCTCCTTCCGCGTTCGTTGCGGACTGAACGAAGGTGAAGTCGCCATTTACGAGGACAGCAAGCTGGAGAAGGTGGCGGATCACGTGATCGACGTGGCGGGTCACATGCAGAAGCAGGCCGCAGCCAATACGCTCTGGGTGGGTAAAGATACTTACGACAGCCTGGTGGACAAGTCGGGCTTTATCGCCACCAATCAGACAGTGGACGACTTAAAGGCCTACGAATGGAACCCCGAACCTCGACGCAGCAAGCAGATGGTAACTGTGGAAGAGACAGCCGCCGCAGCGTTCCGCAAAACCCTGAGCGGGCCCTCGAAGAGCTCCCCTTCACCCTCCGGCCCGACCTCCACGCCAGTCGATGACGGGGTGCAGCGCATCGGGCGCTACGAAGTCTTAGGCGAGCTGGGCCGTGGCGCCATGGGCGCTGTGTACCGGGCCCGCGACCCGCAAATCGGACGCACGGTCGCTATCAAGATGATTTTGATGGGGAACCAAACCGAAGACGAAATCGAACAATTCAAGCAGCGGTTCTACCGCGAGGCTCAGACGGCCGGCCAAATGTCCCACCCCGGCATCGTGACCATTTACGATGTGAACGAGGACGAGTTCGGCCAGCCCTACCTGGTGATGGAATTTATCGAAGGCACGACCCTCGACAAGCTTCTCGCGCCGCAGACGGCCGGCAAGCCTGGGCCTCGTCGCTCGGTACGCGATTCGCTCGACATTGCCGTGCAGGTGGCCGACGCGCTCGATTTCGCGCATCGCCGCAATGTCATTCACCGCGACATCAAGCCCGCCAATATTCTGGTGACCACCGAGGGCAAAGCCAAAATCGCCGACTTTGGCATCGCCAAGCAGGTGGGCACGCAGATGACCCACACGGGCCTCCTGGTCGGCACGCCCGCCTTCATGTCGCCCGAGCAGATCACCGGAGGGCGCGTCGATAATCGCAGCGACATATTCGCCTTCGGTATCGTGCTCTATTGGATTTTTAGCGGAACCAAACCCTTCGCCGGACAGGCCATTACGGAAGTTGCCTATAAGGTTGTTCACTCCACACCCACGCCCCTGCGGCAGCTCAACGCTGATCTTCCCGCTGAACTCGACGACATCATCGGGCGCTGCCTGGCCAAAAAACCGGAAGAGCGCTACCAGTCGGCGCGCGACCTCATGATCGAGCTTGATGCCCTTCGATCGAGAATGCCGCTGGGCGCGCCCATGCCCGCCGCCTCCGGCTCGCCCGCCTGATCCCTTTGGAGGTTTCCTTGCGAGAACACACCGACCATCACGACGCCGAATTGCTACTTCGCCTATACGACCTCCGCCGCGAGGATCGCCTGCGTGAAGCGCGCGAGTGGTTCATGAAGGAAATGAAAATGGAATCCGCGCAGGACTTCGCGGCGCGCGTGCCGCGCGGCTCCCGCGAACACGCTTCCTACCTCATGGTGACGAGCTACTGGGAAATGGCCGCTTCCCTCGTGACCCGCGGCCTGATCAATGAAGACCTCTTCTTCGAAAACACCGGGGAACTGTGGGTTGTCTGGCAGAAGTTCAAGCACCTCGCGCCGTCCACG
>JACQNR010000146.1 GCA_016202975.1 Acidobacteriota bacterium | reverse complement strand
GCTTTGTCAGGGGGACGCTCATGACTGGCGCCGAGCGAGAGGGCCCAAACACAGGCCGCGAACGCCGCCGTGAAAATTGTGATGTAGGGGGAAACAGCAAAAGCGGCATTCGGAACGAAACGCGCCAATGCGGTGACCAGCAAAGGAAGTGAAGCGATCCCGTACAGAATCCATTTGACGCGGTCGCGCGATTTGAGAAACAGCGTGCGGTCGGGAAACGAGAGGGCGAAGTTCAGGATCGCGAGCGGTAAGAGCGCCCATAGCCAGGTCATGATCGTTTGAGCTTGCCGGAGTACGAGTTGCGGGAGCGAACTGGATATTCCCCAGCCCTGATTCCCGATTTCCGCAAGCGTAATCCGGTAGGGAATGACTTGCCCGGAGGTCGAGACCAAACTTCCCACGACGCCACCGCATCCGAGCGCTATGGCAAGAAACAGCAGGATCGGAAACGCCCGGCCTGATTTCACGTCGGAGCGAGTCCAGAAAACGACTGCCGCGAGGATCGCAAATAATGCGACCGTGGCGAGCACGAGGCGGAAAGACTTTACTTGTCGGAGATAGTCAGCGTCGTCAGTGGGGAACGAAAACGCGTCCAGGCGATGCGTTTCCGGATCGAACAGCCCGTACCGAACCCTCGTGGCATCGTCTCGGCGTGCGAGGATGAGTCCGTCCAGCGTCCTTTCCCAGGGCCAAAGTTCCACGCCTTCCAACGCCTGGAGCGGTCCCGAGCGCCCGGCCTGCCGCCATCCCGGAGCAGCCCGGTGAGTGGTCGCAGGAGCAGTTTCTCCCCGGCCGGCCACAGGGAGCGGCTCGCGAAAAAAATAGTTAATCCCATCTAGGTCAAAGAATCCGTTGTCCCTGGCGCCGGAGATTATCGCCTGGTCCAGGGTGGAAGAAAGGCTATGGCTGAAAATAACCCCCGGTGTTTCCTCGCGCGCGAAGTAGAACTCGGAGCTGTCTCCCGACCACGGCCACCAAAGCTCGTGGGCGCCGGCTGGAAGCGTCCAAAGACGGCTTCCAGTCTGCAAATCCATGATGGCATTTTCGGGCTGCCCCCAGAAAATGTGCGTCCCATCGGGTGAGATCTGGGGCAGTTTGCCCTCCGGAGATAATCTTCCACGAACCAATTCGCGTGGCGCGCCTTGGCGGACATCGACGCCGTAGACAACCGACTCTTTGTCTTCGGCGTTCAAAAAGTAAAGCTGTTCACTTCCCGGCGACCAGGCAATCAATCGGGCGTCGTTCAAACGGAAGTTCGCCGGCAAAGGAACCGGGAAAGTCTGAGGTTGCTGGACGTCGTAAATGGTGAGTTGCTGTCCTCCGTCGAGCTGCAGGACGCAGGCCAGCTTGTTTCCATCCGAGGCCCATTGGGGATTGGCACGTGGCCTCAAGGTCAGGCGCGTCAATTGGACAAAGCGATTGTCGGCATTGGCAATGATCGTCACCTGGCTTCCCGCCTGGTCGAGGGTGACGAGGTGGTTCGCATTCGACCAAATGATTCTCCCTGGCGGAGTGGGAATCCGTCCCAGGAGATTCCCTTCGGGACGGGCAATGATCAGGTCGTAAGCTGGCCCTTCGCGTTCGGGAGAGGAATCGCTGCGATTGAAATACGCAAAATATCGCCCGTCAGGTGAGGGGACCGGCATTCTGGAACTGAGCGGGGTGGTGAACCCGGCCCAGAGCAACACCGCAACCAGAACGAGAGTCGCGAGACCCCCCAAAACAAATGCCAGGCGCGGTACACCGGGAAACTTCGTTGGCTTCGACATCATTCAAAAACCCGAGGAATTATACAGTGATAAACAATTCAGGCAAGCGGTCCATCGTCTTTCCCCCCATTGCAGCCGAGCTGTCTTTCCGGTACTATCCCTGACTCGCTGCCGATTGGTCGGTTCGTAAGCCAAAGATTTGAGTGCTGCCCATCCTCTGGCAAGACGCTGGGTCCTCAGTTTGAGAGGCTGCCAATTTCCGTAAGCTCATCCAAGTGGGATCAATCCAGCCCCATGAAAGCACTCCGGCTTGGTTGTGCAATCGTTCTCGTCCTGCTGGGTTCCAGCTTGCTTGCCGGGAAAAGTCTGGCCGCTTCGCCTCTCGGGTTGCAATACCGACTAAGTGTTACGCGCCCCACCACACACCTGGTGGAAATTGAAATCCGCGCCACGGGGGTGCAGGAACCCGAACTCGATTTTGTGATGCCCGCCTGGGCGCCGGGCCGCTACGCCATATACGATTTTGCCAAGAATGTGCAGGACTTCCGCGCCCTAGGGGATCAGGGTCAAGCGCTGAACTGGACAAAAACCGACAAACAGACCTGGCGTGTGGAAACGGCTCAGGCGGGCCGTGCGCTGGCGGTCTCGTACCGCGTGTTTGGAAACGATCTGACAGGATCCTTTTCACAAATCGACAGTACCCACGCGAGCCTGAGCGGGCCATCCGTGTTCATGTACGTGGACGGCCACAAGCCCGACCCTCTTTCTCTCAGCGTCGATGCCCCGCAGGGCTGGAAGCTGATCAGCGGGTACTCCCTCTTCGAAGCAGACCGTAATTTCCAGGTTCCCAATTACGATGTCCTGGCCGACACGCCGCTCGAGATCTCGCCCGACGTGAACAGCGCGGAATTCGTCGAGCACGGGAAGACCTTTCGCATTGCCGTTCACAGTCCAGGGGAGCCGAAAGCAGACATTGCGCCACTCGCCGCGGGCATCCGCAAGTTCGTTGCCGCGCAAATGGCTGCCCTGCCCGAGCCGGAATTCGCACACTTCACTTTCCTCTTTCATTTTGACCCCAGCGTTTCACTCGGCGACGGCATGGAGCACCTGAATTCGACGGCCATCATTCTCCGCCAGGATCTTTCCGGCGGCGACCTCGCGGAAGCGCTCGAAATCGCCGCTCACGAATTCTTCCACGTCTGGAACATGAAGCGTCTGCGCCCCGCGGGCCTTGGTCCCTTCGACTATACGCGGGAGCAATACACGCGTGAACTCTGGTTCGCCGAGGGTCTGACGAATTACTACTCCTATGTCTTTCTCTATCGCGCCGGCCTGCTGACGCGGGAGAGATTGTTCGCACGGTTATCCGAAGAAATCCGAACGCTTGAAGGTGAGCCTGGCCGTAAAGTCATGTCGGCGGAGAGTTCGAGTTTTCACGCCTGGTTCTACGACCGCTCGCCGCAGATGCAGGAGACGAATTTTGCCAACACCACGATCAGCTATTACAACAAGGGCGCGGTGCTCGGCCTGCTGCTTGACCTTGAAATCCGCGCCCGTACCGAAGGGCGCAAGTCGCTTGACGATGTCGTGCTCGCCCTGTATCGCAAATTCTATGCAGCGCCGGCCGAGAACTACTATCTCCCCGGGCGTGGGTACACCGATGAGGACATCCTCGCAGCTACGAACGGGACGGCGGGCTCGGATTTTGGGGATTTCTTCGACCGGTACATTCGCGGAACCGAGCCGCTCCCTTACGATGCGGTTCTTGCCTCCGCGGGGCTTGAGTTGCGCATCGCCACTGCGCCGGACGCTTCCCCCTCGCTCGGGGTGCTCACCGAGCGCGCACCCGGCGGGGTCCGCATCAAGGCCGTGCGGCCGGGGGGCGCAGCGGAGGCGGCGAGTCTCTGCCGCGACGATTTTATTACGGCCGTCGATGGGCTTTCACTTGAGACGACATCCCTCCGGGACCGTCTCGCCAT
>JACQNR010000145.1 GCA_016202975.1 Acidobacteriota bacterium | reverse complement strand
TGGGGGCCGTTTACGCTCTGCAATCGTGCCAAATCGCTCCTTGATTATGCGCGACGGAGTGCTTTCGCGGGCGCCAGTCCCCGGGTTTAGCCCCTCGCTGGCAGGGACTGGAGGTGTGTGACATCACCCAATCTGGTGTTTTTCCCTCAGGCTTCCCTTTGCAAGACGGCCTGAGGCCCAGAATGCGTGGCCTGAGTAATGCAATTTCGTGGTCATTCGCGCTCCGGGTCGTAGCGCTTGCAAACATTTTTGGTTAGACTAAGGCAACCGGCGTGCGGATACATGTTTATTTACGCCTGCTCATGGAGGCAAGAATGTCTGACCTTACCAAACTCACCGAAGCGATCCTGAACGGGGATTCCAAGACGGCTGTGGCCGTGACCCAAGAGGCGCTGGCCGCCAAGGTCGACCCGCAGGATCTGGTCATCAAATATATGATCCCTGCCATGGACGAGGTCGGACGCCGGTTCGAATCGGGCGACTGTTTCGTGCCGGAGCTGCTCATCTCCGCCCGGGCCATGAAAGCCAGCCTGGAGCTGATTCGTCCCTTGCTCGCCGCCCGGGGCGCAGAGCCCATCGGGCGAGTGGTGATTGGAACTGTCAAGGGCGACCTGCACGACATTGGCAAGAATCTGGTCGCCTCAATGCTCGAGGGCGCGGGGTTTGAGGTGATTGACCTCGGCGTGGATGTTTCCGCGGAAAAAATCATTGGTGAGATCAAGACCAAGAAAATCAACCTGGTCGCCCTCTCCGCATTGCTCACAACCACCATGCCATCCATGAAGACAGTCATCGAAGAACTCAAGAAGGCCGGGATCCGCGAGCAAGTAAAGGTCATCATTGGCGGAGCCCCGGTCACGCAGCGATACGCTACGGAGATCGGCGCCGATGGTTACAGCGACAACGCCAATGGCGCGGTGGGCTTGGCGCGCAAATTGGTTGCGGCCTGACCGGTGTTGAATTTGGGATCTGATCCTCACGCGATGTGGCGGCGTCCCTGAATTCTTATCGTGCACAAGGGCATCGCGACGCGTTCTGGCCGCCGCAGGGCTCGGCGACGTGCATTGCCGCTTCCGGGGTAATAGCCCGAGCTTAGAGAAGCAAGACAATGAGCAATGATATGGAAGGCGGGGGCTTTCTCAAATCTGCACTCCAAGAGGGGCAGTTCGTTTGTACCGCGGAACTCGCCCTCGGGCGCGACCACAACGTGGCCGATGCCGAAACGTTTGTAAGAGAGGCAGCTGCGATCGAAGACGGCATCAAGATCATTAGTGTTACGGATCTCCCTGGCGGAAACCCCGCACTCCCACCCGAAGCGTTCACCTCATTCGTTCTCGATAATCGGCTCGAACCGCTCGCCCATTTGAGCGGCAAGGACGGCAACCGGGCCTTCTTGGAAGGCCGCCTGCACGCCCTGGCTCGAATGGGCGTGACCAACATTTTGGCACTGACGGGAGACGCTCCCAAAGAGGGTTTCAGGGGGAAGGCCAAGCCCGTTTATGATCTGGATTCTGTCCTCATTTTGTGGCTGCTGCAATCCCTTCGCGGCGGTCTTGAGTACAATTTGGGGGCGCGGAAGGCTCGAACGACACCCTTCGATTTCCTCGCCGGCGCAGTGGTGAATCCCTATAAGGTCCGTGAGCCGGACCAGATGATGCAGTTCTTCAAACTGGAGTTGAAGATTGCCGCCGGCGCACGATTCATCATCCCGCAGCTGGGGTTCAACCTCCGAAAGCTCTACGAACTGAAACAGTACATGGTTCGAGAAGGTTTGGGGCATATTCCGGTGCTCGCCAACGTTTACGTGCCCACGGCCAAAATCGCGCAAATGATGCAGTCGGGAGACCTGGCGGGCTGCGTTATTTCCGATGAGCTGATCCGAAGGGTGGAATCCGAAAAGAAGCCCCAGAACCTGGAGCGAGCCGCTCTGATGGTGGCCGCCGTGAAGGATCTGGGCTTTGCCGGCGCGCATGTTGGTGGCTTTGGGCTGACGCACAAAGATTTCATGGCCATTCTGGAGCGAGCTGCAGCGATTGGCACTGGCTGGCACGGCAGGATGGATGAACTCGTATTCGAGTATGCCAATCAGTTTTACCTCCTGCCTGAGGGCGAGCATGGCTTAAGTCAGGCTGCGGGCGAGTACCTGTTGACCAGCCTGAAACCCAACACGACCTGGACGCAGTGGATCTCCAGCAAAGTGCACGATTACATGATCAAGCCGGGATCCTTGGGGGAGCGGCTGCTTGCTCCGCGGTTGAAGCACGGCGACGATTCCGTCCAACACAACTTCTGGTACAAGCTGCTCGAGCCCGCAACGCTTTATCGCAAGGCCACGCTGGGATGTGTCGGCTGTGGAGACTGCATCCAGGAGCACGTGAACTACGCCGGGTGCACCATGCGGTGGTGCTACAAGGAACTTCGCAACGGCCCTTGCGGAGGATCGAGGGTGGATGGAAGTTGCGAAGTTCATCCCGAACTGCCATGCATTTGGAACCTCATTTATCACGCCACGCTGGCCACAGGGGACAATCCTAGGAAATTTGCGCACACGCTGGTTCCACCGCGCGACTGGTGCCTGGACAAAACCAACGCCCTCGCCAACCGGCTCGCCGGGCTTGATAACTCCTGCAAAAGGCAGTTCATCCAGGTCGATGCCGGCGAAGACCAAGAAGGGGTCAAGACCTAAATGTGGATTATCGGTGAACTCATCAACTGTACCCGGAAGAAGGTGGGCGCTGCCGCCCAGGCGCGTGACGCCGTTCAGATCCAGGAGATTGCACGAAAGGAGGTCCAAGCTGGCGCGGACATGCTGGATGTGAATGGCGGGCTGCCGGGTCAGGAAGCGGAAACCTTGAGCTGGCTGGTCAACATCGTGCAGCAAGCTGCGGATATTCCGCTCTGCCTCGACAGCGCCGATCCAGAGGCGCTGCGGATAGCGATTCCTTTGTGCAAGCATCGGCCATTGCTTAATTCGATTACCGACGAACCCGCGCGCCTGGAAGCTTTGCTCCCGGTCGTGAAGGAGCATCGTCCGAAAGTCATCGCCCTTTGCATGTCTGCCGCCGGGCCGCCGATGGGCGTCGAAGACCGCGTAGCCACAGCCGGCCGGCTCATCGAGCGGCTCACGGGTGAAGGTGTGGTTCTCGACGATATCTATGTGGACGCCTGCGTTCTTCCTGCCAGCACCGGGGCGGAGCACAGCAAGGCGCTGGTTGATGCCGTGGGTAAGATCGTCAGTCGTTACCCGGGAGTGCATTGCAGCGCTGGCGTGAGCAATGTTTCCTTTGGCCTGCCGCAGCGCAAGCTGCTCAACCAGGTCTATTTGACGCTTCTGATGGCCCACGGGCTGGACGCAGCCATTGTGGATCCATGCGACCGGCAACTGATGATGAACATTCGAGCGGCGGAAGCGTTGCTCGGACGCGATGAGATGTGTATGAACTACCTACGGGCGTTCCGGGAAGGAAAACTGGAACCCCTCGCGGCTTAATCTTGCACGGTCTGTTCCCGGAACCGGGCTGGAAACATTCTATGAACTCGACCCTTGAAGATCTCTTGGCCCACGCGCCGGTGGTGACCGACGGCGCCATCGGAACGGAATTGCAGGCACGGGGACTGGCAAACGGTGAATGTCCCGATACCTGGAATCTCGAGCGACCCTCGGAGGTCGAAGATCTGGCTCGCGCCTACGTTGAGTCTGGCAGCGAGGTCGTCCTGACCAATACCTTCCGGAGTAACCGGATTGCGCTCCAGACGCTGGGAATGGTAGATCGTCTGGAGGAGATGAATCGCGCGGCGGTGGACATTGCGCGTCGCGCCTCGCAGGGCCGGGCGCGAATCTTCGCTTCTCTCGGCCCGTGCGGAAAACTCCTTGTCATGGGTGAAGTGGCTGCAGACGAAGTGAGGAGCGCGTTTGCTGAGCAGGCCGGGATTCTGTCCTCTTCAGGAGTCGTCGGCTTTGTGATCGAAACCATGGCCGACGTTGAAGAGGCCAGGGTGGCGGTTGAAGCCGTTAAGCCGTTTGGGCGACCCGTCGTCATTTCATTCGTCTTCGACTCGGGCAAAAATAGGGATCGCACCATGACGGGCGTGACTCCCGAGCAGGCGGCCCAGGAACTGACTGCGGCTGGCGCGGACGTCATCGGCGCCAATTGCGCCCTGGGAATCGAGGCGTACGTCCCGATTTGCCGCCGCCTGCGTGCGTCTACGGACCAGCCGATATGGATTAAGCCCAACGCGGGTCTGCCGGAGTTGGTGGATGGGAAAGTCAGGTACCCGGCGACGCCGGAAGCCTTTGTGTCCTTTGTCCCCGCGCTGCTCGAGGCGGGCGCTAGTTTTGTCGGAGGCTGTTGCGGGACGAATCCCCAATTCGTCCGCGCCATGAGCGAGACCGTACGACGCTGGCGGAGCAGCGGGACAATCTGATGCGGTTCAAGCTGATCAGCTGCGAAATCTTCTTCCGCGAGATGTGCTCTGTGGTGGCGCGCTCGCCTCATTTTGTCGAGATCGAATTTCTGCCCAAGGGCCTTCACGATATCGGCAGCGCCAAGATGTTGGCGCGCGTACAGGAAGCCGTTGACCGCATCCAGAACTTCGACGCCATTCTTCTCGGCTACGGGCTCTGTAACAACGGGCTCGCGGGCCTCACGGCCCGCAACATCCAGGTGATCCTGCCGCGGGCCCACGACTGCATCACGCTCTTCATGGGGAGCAAGGAAAAATATCTGGACTACTTCAATTCTCATCCGGGCGTCTACTTCAAGACTACAGGCTGGATCGAGCGCGGTGAAAACGGCGGCGAGCTTCGCCAGCTCTCCATACAGAACCAGCTCGGCATCGACATGTCTTACGAGAAGTTGGTCAAAAAATACGGCGAGGACAACGCGCGCTTTCTCTTCGAGGAGTTGGGTTTCTCCAAGAACTACGGACAGTTCACCTTTATCGAGATGGGCGTCGAGCCCGACGGGCGATTTGAACAGCACACGCGCCAGCAGGCCGAGGAGAGGAACTGGAAATATGAAAAGCTCCAGGGCGACCTCTCAATGATACAAAGGCTTGTCGACGGTGTTTGGGACGAGAAGGAATTCCTCGTGGTCCCGCCTGGCTGGCGCGTGCTGGCGAAATACGACGAGAAGATCGTGACCGCGGAGCAGGCCCCCCCTGCACATCGATAAACGGCCGTGGCGTCCATCGGGGGCTCCGCGGGGAGACAACCGATGGACCAATTTGGGCGGCAGGTGTATTTCGGTCCTTCGGAGCCCCTGGCGCGAAACCCACGAGCACATGACAGACCACGTTCGCATCGAACTTCAACCCCTCGGTGAATCATTTGAACTGGACCGGGGCACGCCGCTGCAGGACGTGCTCTTCGCCCACGGCGTGGAATTTCCTTGTGGCGGACGCCAGCGCTGCAAGGGCTGCCGCGTCCGAGTGGTCAAGGGCGAGATTCCCATTACCCCCGAGCAGGAATTGCTTCTCACTCGCGAAGAGCTGAACGCCGGTTGGCGCCTCTCCTGCGCTGGCCGGGCGGAAACGGATCTGACGCTCGAGCTCGGCCAGTGGGAAGCCGCCATCCTCGCCGACAATACCGTCTTTGATTTCACGCCGCGCGAAGGTCTGGGGGTTGCAGTGGATCTGGGCACCACCACGCTCGTCGCGCAGCTTCTCGATCTTTCGAGCGCTCACGTCCTGGCGGTGCGGTCGACACTGAACTTGCA
>JACQNR010000147.1 GCA_016202975.1 Acidobacteriota bacterium | reverse complement strand
TAGCAATAGAGCGTTCCATCGAGTGACATGCCGGAGTTGATGCCGTTGTATAGCGCGCGCTCGATGACGTCCATAAAGCGGGACTCACCCGTGGCCGCCAGCATGCGCCAGTTCCACATCATGTTGGCGATGGCGGCAGGAAGCCCGGACAGAGCGAGTGCCGAACCGATGAGGAGGGCTGAAACGCGGGAAATCAATGTCATGGGGTGCTTGCTCATTATGAAACCTCGTTGTTGAAATCCCGGTGTGCGAGGACGGCGGAAATCCCAGCTGTTGCGCGAGACGAGTCCAGATTACGCTCGGTCGAGCGCCCCTGTCGAGCTAGAAGCATGAGGCGGATTCGGTCAGCGCCCGCCGCCCAGCCAGGCGAACGGGGCGGGAGCGAGGAGCGGTTTGACGGCTTTTTCAAATTCCTCGTATGAGGTTGCGCCCTGCCAACTCTCGACCAGGTTTCCATTGCGGTTGTAGAGGAAGCTGGCCGGAAGGCCTCCGCCCCAGCGCGGGTTTATGGTGTCGATGAAAGCGCTGAAGTCCCGGAAGTTGCGCCGATAGCTTCCGAACAGTGCCCCCTGCGACTTCAGGAATTTCTCGACCTCCCCGACTGATTCCGGCTCGTCCATGGAAATGGCGACGAGCGATAGCCCCCGGCCCCGATAGGTGTTGTGCAGCCGGACGAGCGCCGGGAATTCTTCGCGGCAAGGGTCGCACCACGTGGCCCAGAAGTTTACGAGGAGAACGCGGTTCTGGTTGCGAGCCTTGACCTCGCGCCATCCCGCTTCGTTAATGTTAGCAATCCCGGCGGGGGCGGGAGGCTCCGGCGGAACGCGCGAACAGGACTCTGCCAGGAGAAGGAAGGCCGCGGCCATCGCCAGCCCCGCCAAGGGCGTTAGAATGTGGCTCAGCGCGTGTGCGCTGGGAACGTGGCATCGAGGTCTATCGCTCATTCTGCAATTGGCCCCCGAGGGGCGACACCGACGGCACACTAACGCGGAAATTCTGCCCTCAGTGAGCATGCGGACGTTCAACCTAGCGCTTGATCGTGCAGCCAAACGCCTTGGTTTTGGTGCGGCTCACCGTCCCACCGGCGAGGATTGCATCGATCGCCGGGCGAACTTCCGCGTCGCTCGCCTCGCTGGCATGGGTGGTCGGATTCGCGCTGTTGCCCAACGCCCCGTGATAGCGCAGCGTCCAGGTGCTGTCGAGGAGAAAGACTTCCGGCGTCACCGACGCTCCCAAGCGGTCGGCAATCACGTTGCCCTCATCCTTCAGCACGGGAAACCCCAGGGCGTGCGTCCGAGCGTGGTCTGCAACTTCGGTGGCGGGTTCCGTTTTGTTGGCGTTGATCCCGATGACTGCCACACCTTTGCTCTCGTATTCTTTGGCCAGCTTCGCCATGACCTGATTGAAGGCGTTGGAGTAGGGACACTTGGTGGCGATAAAGATTACGGTCACAGCCTTCTTCCCTTTCTGCCCGTAAAGCGATTGGGTTGCACTGCTTCCCGCCACCGGCAAGGTAAAATCGGCCATCTTCTCTCCCACCTTGATCTTGGCCGAGGGTAGATTTGCAGCAGTGCACGCTGTCGACATAAACAAAACCCCAGCAGCCAGCAAGGCGCGGAGTTGCAGGTCCGATCGAATCATTGCTTCCTCCTGTGGATGGCTTTGAGGGAAACGCCCCCTCAAAATTATATCAGAGCCGAGGGGCATCAACCCCTCGTGAGGGGGAAACTCAACTCCCTTTCGCATTCTTGACACTCCGCAAAACGCCGTGCTAAGTTCTTTAGTCTTTGTAATCCAACGGATTACTGACAGTAAGGCTGACAACACTGCATGGGACACATCTTCAGTCAGCTGGGGCATCTCTTTCTCCAGGCGCTCCCCACGACCGTCCTGGTGTTCATCCTGATGTTCATTCTCGACCGGATCTTCTTCCGGCGGGTGAGCGAAGTCCTGAAAGAACGCGAGGCGCGAACTTCCGGGGCCCTGGAGCGAGCGCGGGAGCAGGCGGCGCTGGCTGAAACTCGCGCGCGGGAGTATGAAGCGACTTTTCAGGCCGTCCGGCAGGAACTCTATCGCCATCGCGAGGCGGAGCGAAAAAGAACCCTCGCCGAGCGCGACGCGGCGCTCGAGATGGCCCGCAAAGTGGCGGAGTCGCACCTGCTTAAGGCGCGTACGGAACTGGCCGCGGAGGTCGAGAAAGCCAAGGTGGAACTCAACGTGACTTGCCAAACGCTCGCTAGCCAGATTGCGGACGCCCTGGTGGGCAACGGGTTAAGCTCCGAGTCCGGGAGGGTCAATTGATACGATCGTCCCGCTGGGCATTCTTCCTACTTGTATCGTTGGCCTACTGTGTCGCGGTCTCCAGAAGCGCCTGCGCAATTCCTCCCGAAGAGCCCGCGCAGCAGGAACACGCCACGGCAGGCGAGCATGGGGGAAATGGCGAGGGTGGCGGGGAATCGCACGAGGCTTCGCCCATTTACCGGTGGATCAATTTCGCGATCCTCGTGGGGGGGCTGGCATACGTCCTGCGCAAGCCTGCAGCCCAGTTTTTTGCCGAGCGTACGGATTCCATCCGTAAGAGTCTTGAGGAAGGCCGCAACGCCCTGGCTGCCGCGGAACAAAAAATTCGCGATGTCGAGCAGAAGCTCCAGGGTTTTGAGCAAGAGATGGCGGCGTTCCGCGCCGCGGCAATGAAAGAAATGGAAGACGAGCATGCACGAATGCACCAGGCGACCGAGCAGGAAGCCGAGAAGATGATGGAATCGATCCGCGTCCAGGTGGATGTGGCGACCAAGCAGGCACGGCTTGGACTTCGCCTTTACGCGGCCGAGCGAGCCGTCGCCATCGCCGAGAGGGTGGTCGCCGGGCGCATGGACGACGTCCGCCAAAAGCGCCTGGTCAGTCAGTTTGTGGAGAACGTGGGGGCGGAAATCAGAAACACCTGAGTATTCGCGGCCGGGACCTGAACGCCCGTGCGCGGCGCGTCACCTCTCCACAGGATTCAACATGGCAACTGCAATCGCTACTCGATACGCCTGCGCCCTCGCGGACGTGGTCAGCCGTACAGGCGAATTTCGCCGCGCGCAGGAAGAGTTGACGGCGTTTGCCGAGGTCTACCAGGAGAGCGCCGAGCTGCGCGAGGTTTTGAAGACGCCGGCCGTGTCCGTTCAAGATAAGACCAGCATTCTGGACGCAATTCTCTCTCGCCTCGGGACGTCATCTACTCTGGCGAATTTCTTTCGCGTATTGCTGGCCAACTATCGGCTCGGCATCGTGGACGATATTATTGGCGAGTTTGGTAAGCTGGTCACCGAGCGGATGGGAATTTCGCGCGTGCAAATTTCTTCCGCCGCGCCGCTCGCTCCGGCGGAGCAGCAAGCACTGACCACGCGGTTCGAAGCGGTGACACGGAGAACGGTGGAGGCGGTATTCCATGTTGATCCCGGCCTCCTGGGCGGCGTCACTGCCCAGATCGACAGCACGGTTTACGACGGGTCGGTGCGCGGCCACTTGCAGCGCATCCGCGAGAAGCTCACCGCCCGGTAGGAGATATTGTCCCTGCAAATCGAGGTATCCGCAGACGCCGGCTGGAACTCTCCGGCGGCATGAGGCGAGACGATGGCACAAATTCGAGCTGATGAAATAACCCGCATCATCCGCGAGCAGATCGAAAACTATGACCGCAGCGTCACCGTGAACGAAGTCGGTTCGGTCATCTCCGTGGGCGACGGCGTGGCGCGCATTCACGGGCTGGAAAAAGTCATGTCTGGAGAGCTTCTCGATCTTCCTCACGAGGTGGCGGGCCTGGCTTTGAACCTGGAAGAAGATCAGGTGAGCGCCGTGCTGCTCGGCGATTACACGCTCATCAAGGAAGGGGACACGGTCAAGCGCACCAAGCGCATTATGTCGGTCCCCGTGGGTGACGCCCTTATCGGACGCGTGGTGGATGGTCTCGGCCGGCCCGCTGACGACAAAGGTGCGGTCATTACGGACCACTACAATCCCATCGAGCGCATTGCGCCAGGCGTCGTGGACCGCATGCCCGTGCGCGAGCCCTTGCAGACCGGTATCAAGGCGATTGATGCCATGATCCCCATCGGCCGCGGCCAGCGCGAACTCATCATTGGCGACCGTCAGACGGGCAAGACCGCCATCGCCCTCGACACCATCATCAACCAACGTGGCGGCGACGTCATCTGCATCTACGTCGCCATCGGCCAGAAGCGCTCGACGATCGCCCAGGTGGTCAAAACGCTGGAAGAATACGACGCAATGAAGTACACCATCGTGGTGGCCGCGGGTTCCTCCGATCCCGCGCCCCTGCAATACATCGCGCCGTACGCGGGCTGCGCTATGGGCGAATACTTCCGCGACATCGGCCGGCATGCGCTCTGCATTTACGACGACCTTTCCAAGCACGCCGTTTCGTACCGTGAGATTTCGCTGCTTCTCCGCCGCCCGCCGGGCCGCGAAGCGTATCCGGGCGACGTGTTCTACCTGCACTCGCGCTTGCTCGAACGCGCCGCGAAACTGAACAAGGAACTAGGCGGAGGGTCGCTTACGGCGCTTCCCATCATCGAAACCCAGGCGGGGGACGTTTCGGCCTACATTCCGACCAACGTGATCTCGATTACCGATGGCCAAATCTATCTCGAAGCGGACCTGTTTAATACGGGCATCCGTCCGGCGATGAACGTCGGCATCTCGGTCTCGCGCGTGGGCGGCAACGCGCAGATCAAGGCGATGAAGCAGATCGCCGGCACGCTCCGCCTCGAGCTGGCGCAGTTTCGTGAGCTGGCCGCGTTCGCCCAGTTTGGCAGCGACCT
>JACQNR010000118.1 GCA_016202975.1 Acidobacteriota bacterium | reverse complement strand
ATGATGTCACGCACCGGTATCTTCATCAACGAGCGCGAAATCACCCCTGAACAGGTCCAGCAACTCCGAACAACATATGGCTACGTGGCCCCGCCGGGCCGCTATTGGTACGACCCGGTAGGTGGCCTCTACGGGGTCATGGGTCGGGAGGCTGCGGGCTTCATGATGCCCGGCCACGACTTTGGCCCCTTACCTGCTAATGCTTCAAATGGGACGACCGGAGTCTTCCTCAATGGCCGCCAGATCAATATGGTGGAGGCCATAGTACTGCCAAAGGCTGTTCGTCGCGGTTTATCAGGGCCGCTGGTGGCTGGATGGCAGAACCGGAAATTTGGGGGCCGAAGGCAGCCCGATGCCGCTGGCCAATGTTTATATGGCTCTTCAACAGTCCCAGCGTGCATCTCAAGGTGCTGGAGGCGGTTACAGTTGGCACAGCAGGGTTACCGGCGCTTCGGGTGGTTCCGACGGCCAATGCTCCTATGTCAGCATCCCAGGCAGCGGGTCGGTCATGACGGGCAATTGCGATTAGCTTCCGCATTCTGTTGACGCCCGCCCATCTAGGGTGCAGAATTCTACTACTGGGATGTGAGGCATCTGACGCAGGCCCGTGGGGTGGAGTGCCCCGGCGGAAAGGCTGGCTATGAGGACCAAGAAGCTCAAATTCATTATTGGAATCGGCATCATAGTGGGAGTGGTTGCCTGGCAGGCGGTCTCCGGATTTCAGCAATCCAAGACTTACTACGTGACCGTCAATGAACTGACCCACGCGGGGAAATCCCGCGACAGGATTCGCGTGGGCGGTATCGTCGCGGAGGGAACCATCCAGCGGCGCGGGGGGCAGGTGTCCTTCCGGCTGGCCCAGGACGAGAATGCGATCCCGGTGGTTTACGTGGGCACCGACACGCTCCCGGACACTTTCGTGGACGGTGCCCAAGCGGTCGTCGAGGGAAACTACGTGCATGGTGGGGAGCTGCGCGCCGAGAAAATTCAGGCCAAGTGCGCCTCGAAATATGAGGCCAGCCCGCAGAATCCTAAGGGCGGTCCCAAACCTTCCAAGCAGGCTTCGCTTGGTGCAGGGCAGTAATTTTCCGTCGTCCGCCGTTGCCACGACCTGTCACCGGCGGAAACAAATACTAGACAATGAGACCTGCGCTCATGCATCACGCGCACGTTCGAGGATCGGTCTAAATTTATGAATCAATTAGGCAGCATCGGATTGATTGCAGGGCTGGCCTTCGCGGTCTTCGGATTGGTTGCAGGGGGCGTGGGAGGCTGGCTGCGCAGCCCGCGCATGCTGAAGAGCGCCGAGCGAGCCGCGCTGGCTTTCTTCGTCATGATCACCCTGGCGGTCATCGCGCTCGAATACCTGATTCTGACCGATGATTTCCATAACGCCTACGTCGCCGGGCACTCGAACCGGGCGCTGCCGACTTATTACAAGGTGGCGGTGCTGTGGGCCGGGCAGGAAGGCTCGTTGCTGTTCTGGACCTGGCTGCTGGCCGTTTATGGCGGCCTTGCGGTCCTTCTCAACCGCGCGAAGAACCAGCAGCTCATGCCCTATGTTATCGCCGTCTTAATGACTACGGCGGCGTTCTTCTCGGCCATTACCTTCTTTGCCGCAAATCCCTTCGCCGAACTCTATGTGACGACCGCAGGCGGGCCCCAGCCGTTTACGGCCGTCGATGGCCGGGGACTCAACCCTCTGCTGCAGTACCACTCGATGGTCATTCACCCGCCGATGCTCTACCTCGGCTACGTTGGGTTTGCGGTCCCGTTCGCCTTCGCGATGGCCGCCCTCATTACGAAACAATTGGGGGACAACTGGATTCGCATTACCCGCCGTTGGACGATGGTGCCGTGGATGTTCCTGGGCGCGGGAGTTCTCCTGGGCGGCCGCTGGGCTTACTCGGTGCTTGGCTGGGGTGGCTACTGGGGCTGGGACCCGGTCGAAAACGCGTCGATACTGCCGTGGCTTTCGGGAACAGCCTTCCTTCATTCCGTGATGATTCAGGAAAAACGCGGCATGCTGAAGGTCTGGAACATCGTTCTGGTCATCACCACTTATTTCCTCTGCATTTTTGGAACGTTTCTGACTCGCAGCGGAATCGTTTCTTCCGTTCACGCCTTCGCCCAATCGGGCATCGGTCCGTTCTTCGCGGTGTTTCTGGGGGTGATCACCTTCTTTTCGGTTTCGCTGCTCTTCATGCGCCTGGAATTCCTGAAAAGCGAGAACAAGCTTGATTCCATGGTTTCCCGCGAAAGCGGCTTCCTTTTCAATAATTGGATCTTGCTCGCGTCGGTGTTCGCGGTGCTGTGGGGAACACTTTTCCCGGTCATTTCGAAAACCATCACGGGTGATACGGTCACCGTGGGTGCGCCCTATTTCAATAAGGTGGCGATCCCCATCGGACTCCTCCTTTTGCTGCTGACCGGGGCGGGGCCGCTGCTCGCCTGGCGAAAGACTTCGTTCCAGAGCCTGAAGCGGAACTTCACCGTGCCGCTGGCGATTTCCGTCGTCGTGGGCGTGATTCTCGCCGCGGCGGGCGTTCGGCACTTTTACGCCTGGATGAGCTTGTTCCTCGCCACCTTTGTGGGCGTGTGCACGCTGCAGGAGTTTTACAAGGGCGCGCGGACGCGTCAGCGCAGCGGCGGCGAGAATTTCTTCCAGGCCATTTACAATCTCACCATGATGAACACGCGGCGCTACGGCGGCTACGTCGTTCACCTGGGTATCGTTATGCTGTTTGTGGGCTTCGCGGGCCAAGCCTTCCAGGCGCAGACCAAGGGTTTGATGTCAGAGGGTGACGAACTTCGCGTCAAGGATTACGTGCTCCGCGCGGAGAAGATCACCAGCAGCGATAATCCGAATTTTTCCTCCATGGAGCTGACGCTCGATATTGCCAAGAACGGGAAATCTCTCGGCTCATTGAAGCCCGATCGCCGCTTCTTCAAGGCCAGCGAGCAGCCGACCAGCCACGTCGCGATCCGGTCGGGCTTCTCCGAGGACCTCTATACGGTGCTCGCCGGACAAGATCCGGAGACGGGTAAAGCCGTCGTGGAAGTCTTCGTCAACCCGCTGGTGCGATGGGTCTGGATCGGCGGCTTTGTCATGTTCTTCGGGACGCTGCTCGCGCTCGTTCCGAGCCGCGCCGAGCGCCAGATGGCGGAAATCCGT
>JACQNR010000112.1 GCA_016202975.1 Acidobacteriota bacterium | reverse complement strand
GGGTATTTACGGACGTGCACGGGTGGCGCGGAGGTCGGTGAGTACCTGTGTCAGCATCCGGACGTCGACGAGGTCCATCTGACGGGAAGCGACCGCACTTATGATGCGATTGTGTTCGGGACGAGCCCGGAGGCGGTCGGGCGCAAGAAAAAGAATCAGCCACGATTGACTAAGCGCGTCACCGCTGAGCTTGGCAATGTGACACCGGTCATCGTCGTTCCGGGGGCTTGGAGCGAGGGCGATGTCCTTTTTCACGCAGAAAATATTGCGACCCAGGTCGCCAATAACTGCGGATTTAATTGCCTATCAGGGCGCGTACTGGTCATGCCCAAGAAGTGGCGCGAGACTCCGGCGTTATTAGATGCGATTCGAGCCAAGCTGGCCGCTTTGCCCCAGCGCGCGGCGTACTACCCGGGGGCGGAGGCGCGTTATTGCCAGATACTTGCTGCGCATCCTGAAGCGCAGCCGGCGGGGCCCCGGCGCGACGGCGCGATTCCGTACACGCTGATTCCCGGCATCGATCCACGCGACAAAGAGGATCCCTGCTTTGCCGCCGAATGCTTCATGCCCGTGCTCGCCCAGACGACACTGCCGGGCTCGAGTGCGGCTGAGTATCTTCGGAACGCCGTGGAATTCTGCAACGCGACGCTCTGGGGGACGCTTTGCGCGAACCTCATTATCCATCCCCGAGCGGCGCGCGAAATCGGCAGGGAGCTCGAAGACGCCATCGCGGATTTGCGGTACGGGACCGTGGCCGTGAATCAGTGGGTGGCGATGGGCTACGCGTGGGGCTCGACCAGCTGGGGGGCGTATCCGGGGAGTGAGCCCTCGGACATCCAGAGCGGGACAGGGGCCGTCCACAACACGTTCCTGTTCGACAAGCCAGAGAAGAGCGTCGTATATGGCCCTTTCCGGATGTGGCCCAAGCCACCCTGGTTCGCCACGCACCAGGGAATGTCGCGAGTCTTTTCGGGTGCCACCGAACTGGAAAGCAGGCCAAGCCTCGCCAAGGCTCTGGCAATCGGGCTGATGGCCTTCCGTGGGTAATTCCAGCCGTTTCGTGCCTTGATTTCTGCGTGTGAATCGGGTAGCTTGAGCGTGTCTTCGTGGGGATGGAACAGCTTCAGCCCCATTTGACTCAGGCGAGGTGGCAGTGGACATCAATGTGCGTACGCAAGGAGACGTAACCATATTGGATCTTGAGGGAAATCTTGTCCTCGGTCCGCCGGTCAGCACTTTTCGTGATCAGCTCCAGGAGCTGGTGGAGGCGGGACAAAAGAAGATAATTATAAATCTTAAAAGTGTCGGTTTCATAGATAGTTCAGGGATAGGTGCGATGGTGGGTGCCCATACCTCACTCGAGTCGTCGGGAGGGCACTGCAAATTCTCCGGTGCCCAGCCGCGCGTCGTCCAGGCCCTCAAAATGACCCATATGGACGAAATCTTCGACATGCACGACAAGGAGGCCGGGGCTCTCTCCAGCTTTGGCGTCAGCGCACAAAATGCCTGACGATTCCCGCCGAATGGTCCAACCTGACAGCTGATGTTGCCAGCCCAAACCGGACCCCGGATACACTCAACCGATAACTATTAGCGCCCAATACCATGCCCACTCTCCGTCATTGGTCCTCAAAGGCGCTCGCCTTCCTAGGTCGTGGCCACGGCGGTTTCCTTACTCCGGAAGATGGCTACTGCGGCGATTCCAAACAGGCTGCCCACCATAACCGTGAAAGCGATCCATAACGTCATCTGTGGCAAAAATCCGATGACCAGGTACTTCGCCCAGAAGGTCATCTCGGGGAATCCGGGAGGAACTCCGTCATAATGTGTGCCCCAGCTCCCGCGGAGGGAAAGAAAGTTGATCAAAGCGACTGGAAATCTCGCCAGGTACGCGTACGCGAGAAGTACCTTGGTCAGTTCGCGCCAGCCCCAGAGCGGAATAAGCATGGCGACAATGATTAATGCGTGGCCTCCGACTATCAGGCTATTATTTCGAAACTGTGAGGCCAATATGAGTCCAATGCCGCCTGCCATCACCAGCAAGGCTGCCACGAAAATCCCCGCAACTTTCGCGAAACTTTGCGGGCGCTCGCCCGCGGTTGCAAGCTTCAGAGCGAAATAAATGCCGAAAGCCGGCACGAGCCAGACGATACCCACCAGTCCGCCGCCCCCGCCTGGCTGGGGATTGAAGAGAAGTGTGGGCCATCCCCGAAGCTCACCTACCAGGCGCAACAGGGTGACGCCGAGCGTGATGACAGCGGGCACCAGAATCAGGCGGCCTATCGATATGGATTTGTCTTGTGCCATCTCGACCTCCACTCCACTGGAAGAAATTCGAATTGCGCCAGCAGTATATGAGAATTGCCGAGCTGAGGAAACGTTATTCGGCTTTCTGCCTTGTATTGGGCGTATCTCGACGAAACAATTTGCATAACGTCGCCACGACTGCCGCGTCCGCGCGGGCAGGTAGAAACGCTTCAGCGAATGTCCTGCCGCGTTTGATGCCGATGTAGATCGTCGCGCCGGCGGCCCCAAGCCAGACAAGCGCATTCTGAGGTGAGGCCAGCGGTCACCCGTATGGGGTCATGAATTCTCGGCGGCTGAAGGGGAACCAGTAGACTATCGCCCCGTCGCGTCCGCTGCCCAACAGATCACAAACCAGATGAAGATGGAAAGCGGCCAGCGAACCCACCAATACTTGGAGCCGTCGGCGAGCCAGAGCGGTCCATATTGCGGTGCCTGCCACTGCTGCCATGACGCCATGTGCCAGGACGTGGTGATACTGGCTGTATGCGGCAATACCCCCCAGGAGTGACAGGGCGTCGAGGTCCGGGACAACGCCTGACCATGCCACCAGACGGCGGTCTCGGCGGTCGGTTAGAGCGTGACCTGTCAGCCAGGAAATGGCGAGATGCACCGGAGCGTGCAATAGGATTCACCTTTGGGTTTAGATTCTGTAGCCTGGGGATTGGAGCAGCTGAATTCTATCATACCTACAGCGGCGGCGACTGAAAGCCACCGAGGGCGGTCTCAATGACCTTGGCGACCGCTATCGCTACGTCTTCGCGCCATGGGCGCGCCACGATCTGAACACCGACCGGCAGACCGCCTGTCATCCAACCGGCGCGCACCACGGCGGCTGGCCACCCCGTCAGGTTATAGCTCATCGTGTAACTGAACGAGTCAAGAATGTCGTAAGTAGCGCCATGCCTCATCCCGGCGAATGGCGCGACGGGACAAAGGATTGCGTCCCAGTCTTCCATGAAGGCGAGCATCCGGCTCCGGAAGGAGTCCCAGCGCCCAACGAGCGTGACGAAATCTGCCATCGTGCAAGCGTTCGCACGCTGGATCGCAAGGACTTGCTCAAGGAGCGGGTGAATTTGAGTCGTGCCGGCATCGCGAATGAGTTGTTCGATTCCCAGGCCGCCATCCGCGGAAAAGAGGCGGAGATAAATGTCGTAGGTTTCTTCGATCCCCGGCGGGCGCAACTCCTCGACACGCGCACCCGCGGACGCAATGGCGGCCGCGGCCTTCTTAACGACATCGGCAACTTCGTCGGCAGGGGGCACGATGCCATTGTGGGTGTGAAACGCAATTCTCAAAGATTCGATGTCTTGAGTTCGACCCTCCCCAATCGGGGCGTTGACCACCGAGGGGTCATGAAAATCGGGCCCCGTAATGACCGGCAGGATGAGGGCCAAATCGTCGACCGACCGGGCAAGGGGTCCAATTTGCCACAGCGAGTCGAGCGTGCCGCCGGGTCCTGGAAAATGGCCCGTCCGTGGGACACGGCCGGAAGTTGGCTTGATGGCGGCAATCCCCGTGCAGTGGGCAGGGAAGCGAACGCTGCCGCCCGCGTCGCTGCCGAGGCCAAAGGCAGAGCCGCCGGCAGCGATCATCGCGGATTCGCCCCCGCTGGAGCCGCCGGGGGATAGCTTGAGGTCGAAGGGATTATTCGTTCGGCCGTAGATGAGGTTATCGCTCTCCCACGCCCAGCCGAATTCCGGGCAGTTGGTCTTTCCCAGCAGAACGGCGCCCGCCGCGCGAAGGCGTCGAACGACCGTGGCGTCGGCGGAGGGGACGTAACTCTTTCGGCCCTCTGTGCCTCCCGTGCAGATAACGCCCTCTGTCTCGATCGCGTCTTTGAGCGTGAAAGGGATTCCAAGCAGAGGGCCGCATAACTCCCCTTGTCCGCGGCGCCGGTCGGCCTCGCGAGCTGCCTTGAGAGCTTGCTCAGATGCCAACAGTACGACGGCATTCAGCCGGGGATTGACCGCCTCAATCCGGTCGATCATGGCCCGTACGAGTTCTTCTGAGGAAACCCACTTTTCCTGGAGGGCGCGGGCGAGGTGGCTGGCGGATTTGAAGAGCAGGGGATCCATACAGGGCCGCAAAACGTGACGCCTTAAGAAGTGCGAATAAGCGCCAGCTGGAGGAATCACCGAGGCGCAAATCCCCGCGACGCAAACATCCCGTCGCGCACTCCCGGATTGCTTCCGTTCATCGCAGCCATATAGAATAGGCGGCGAATCGCGAATTGACAAACCCTGGAGGACACGATGATGGATCGGCGCTCGTTTCTGGGAGTCACGGCCGGGACGCTCGCGGCAGCAAGCGTGCCCAATGTGCTGCATGCAAACCTTCCCGGCGAGATAGGGCTGCGTTTGTCGGTAACCTGGGGCCTGATGCACGACGTTCCTGTCGGTGAAGCCCTGGCGATGCTTACCCGCCACGGCTACGATGCCTACGAGATGTTCGATTGGCGGAATCCGCAAACTCTCGAAACTTTTGTCACCGAGCGGAAGAAATATCCTCAACTCACTTGTGCGACGCTCGTCGCCAACAAGAGCGTGGAAGCCCGCGGGTGCGGGCTGGTGAACCCGCGCGAGCGCGAGGGATTCCTTCGGGAGCTCACGGCTTCAATCGACGCAGCTAAGAAGGTGGAATCCACACGCCTCGTGGTGCTGACGGGAAACGAGCTGGGCGGTTTGCCGCGCTCCGAGCAGATGGCCAACGTGGTTTCAGTGTTGCGGGAGGCCGCGCCGATTCTCGAACGGAGCGGCATCACCGCCGTGCTCGAAATCCTGAACACGTATGTCGATCACGCGGGGTACTTTCTCTACTACGTTCGCGACGCTGCCGAGATGATCGATCGCGTGGGCAGCCCCAACGTCAAAATACTCTTCGATATTTACCACGTCCAGATCATGGAAGGCAGTTTGATCGAGAACATCCGAATGAACATCGACCGCATCGGCCATTTCCACATTGGCGACGTTCCCGGACGCCACGAACCAGGTACCGGGGAAATCAACTATCGCAACGTCTTTAAGGCAATCTACGACTTGGGCGACCGATTTCAGGGATATGCCGCGCTCGAATATAACCCCACGATTCCGACGGAAGATAACCTGCGAATGATGCGGAAAATGGCGAATTTCGGTTAGAAGGGCAGGTGTGAACGCCGTCGCGTCTGCTTGCGGCAATCGTTTGTATCTTTGTGCGCGCGGCAGTACCTTTCTTGAAGGCGGTCAACCGGGCGCCCAACTGCATCGAGTCCCGGACGCTTCTGAGCTTGGCGAAGCTCCAGGGCGGAAGCCGGGCGGCGTGAACGCGCCTATCGGAACATGCACTCCTATTCGGATTTCAGGCTCTTCAACGTCGAAGCCAATGAACAATTGAGGTCTGGCTCGAGCACTCCCACCGGCCAGCCTCCGGCCAATTGGACCGATCGTTGACAGTTGGCGGGCAAGAGAGCCGCTAAATTGCCTCCCTAGGGGGCGGGCGTGGTGAGCCGGCTGGGACTCGAACCCAGAACCCCTGCCTTAAAAGGGCAGTGCTCTGCCATTGAGCTACCGGCCCGTGTTTGTCGGTAAGCGCCGCGTTCACAAATCCCGCATGCGGTCACTGGGCTTCTTTCCAAACTACACCACTCCCCTTGGCTCCGTAAATGGGAAAAGGGGCCCGCGCCAACGCTCTCACCCTTCAGT
>JACQNR010000109.1 GCA_016202975.1 Acidobacteriota bacterium | reverse complement strand
TCAGCCACGGCGCCGCCAGCGGGACTGTTGCCGTCGCGGCCATCGGTGCCGGCGCTGAGCACCGCGCGCCGAGAGTGCGCAATTCTCTCCGCCGCATAAAGAGCGAAGGCCTGGTTGCGCCCTCCCATCCCGCTGCCCGTCACCGGACTGATGACTTCACCGCCTTGAATCAGACAAACTGCCTTGCCCGGGAGTCTATTCCTCGCCGCGTCAAGGCGGCTCAAACTTTCATCCACCACCTGGCGGTAATCGGCATCCCAGTTTCCGGAGTCGATCTCCGCGGCGAATCCCAAGTTTTCCGCGGCATCGTTCGCCGCTTCCAGTGCATCCTGGTTTGAGAGCAGACAATAATTGCGCGAGCGCGCAAATCGCGGGTCGCCGGGCTTGGGAGTTTCCACGATCGAGCCCGCCTCAAAGTGCTTGCGGATGGAGGCGGGAAGTTTCGCCACGAGGTCGTGCTTTGTGACGAGCGAATAGCACTGCTCCGCCGTCGATTCATCCGGCATGGTGGGCCCGGAGGCGACCATGGACGGCATGTCGTCGGGAACGTCCGAAATGTAAATGGTGAGTTGCCGCGCGGGATGCGCGCGCGCGCCCAGGCGTCCGCCCTTGACACAGGAGAGGTGCTTGCGGATCACATTGATCTGCTCGATAGGCAAGCCGCAGCCGACGAGCAACCGGTTGAGTTCGATCAGATCTTCCAGAGAAATTTGCGGGTCGAGAGGTTTTTCAAAGAGCGCCGATCCGCCGCCGGAGATCAAGTAGATGACTGCGTCGTTCTCCATAAGGCCTGAGAGCAGTTCGGCGGCGGCTTCTGCACCTCTCAAACTGCCGGAATCTGGGTAGGGATGTCCGCCCTGGAAGTATTGGAAGCGCGCAAGCTTGTGCGGCGGTTCGGTGGGGCTCGCGACGATGCCGGATTCGATCCGCCCGCCCAGGATTTCGTCGAGTGTCGCCGCCATGCGGTTCGCGGCCTTGCCGATGGCAACTACGCGGGGAGGCTTGGGAAGTTTGAGAGTTTCGCCGCCCACGACAAGCGTCTGTCCCTCATACTTGACCCGCGCGAACATGGCGCGGCGGACGTCGATCGCGGCCATCGTCGCCTCGAGAATCTGGCGGGCCAGAACTTTGCCGTTCTCAGGTGTCCGCCCGGGAGCCTCGCCGCGATTGATCCCACCGCCCATCAGGTTAGTTTCGCCACGGCGTCAACTCCCGCCTGCGCGACTTGAACATCTTCGTCCTCGGTTCCGCCGCTCACACCGATCGCGCCCACGCACTGGCCTTCGACAAATAAGGGTAGCCCGCCGCGAATACCGGTGAGACTGCCATTGGTGGCGAAGGAAAGGCCGAGAGTCAGGATGACGTTTGGGTCGGCAGCGGTCGGCGTAGGCCCCGACGCCGTACGCCGCAGCGAGGCCGAAACGGCCTTGGTCATCGCCACGGCAATGGAGGATAGCTTGACGCCATCCATCCGCCCGAATGCGAGCAAATGTCCGCCCTCGTCGACAATCGAGATGTTCACCGGGACCCGCATGTCGTTCGCCTTGCTCTCCGCCGCGGCCAGAACCACCCGAGCCCCTTTCAGGGTCAGTCGGATGTTGTTTCGTGTCAGCATGGCACTCATTATTGAGAAGCAGGGAGAGAAATGCAAGAAGAGGGCGAGTGAAATCAAAAGGCAAAGGGCAAATGGCAAAAGACAAAAGTCAAAAGGCAAATGGGAGAAACGCCGAGCCAAGTGTCAATCTACCCAAACCAGGCCCGAATAATTCTTCGAAGAAGAATGAATATTGTATTGTTCCCTTTTGATTTTTGCCCTTTGCCTTCTGCCCTGTACTTACTTGTAGACTTCCGGATTGACGAGGTTGGGCGGCCTCGCGGCAGGCCTCTCCCACTTCGCGAGGTTTGAGCGCGGCGTCGGAAGGTTGATTAGCCAATCGAGAAAAGTTTCCACCGCGGAATCATAACGCGGGCGAAATGCCGTCGGAACTGCGGTTAACTTTCTCACGACATGGCCCTGCCACGAGCGATGATTGGGCTTCCCAGTCGAAGAATCTGAGGAATGTTTTTGATTTAGCAGCTGCCTTGAGGTTTTCCGTTGCATGTGTTATAAAATTTGCTTTTAGATTTCGCTCGTCAGCCCGCCTGCAGGCCTGCCCGAAGACCCGGAGCCGGATGCGATCCCGGTTCAACCCGCCTCGGGGGCACGAAAGCGAGAATGAGTCGGAGGTTTGTTTACTTCTATGCTTTCAATGATATGCACGTGTCTGTTGAGGTTTGTGAATCCCACGCGGCCGGGATTTCCGGGCCGAGAATACACATTGGGCAAAGTTGCTCGGCGCGCAGGAGCGTTGCTTGCGACGGTCCTGATGGCGCCTTTCTCAGCCCTGGCCCAGCAACCCGATGATCACGCTGGCGAAGCGAACCTGAAGCTCCCGGATTTTTCGGGGGTCAACTTCCTGGGCATCGACGGACATTCTCTGCTCATGGCAGGGCTTGTCTTCTGCGTCCTCGGCCTGGTCTTCGGGCTCGCGATTTACGTCCACCTGAAGAACCTGCCGGTCCACCGCTCCATGGCGGACATCTCTCAGCTCATCTGGGAGACCTGCAAGACCTATCTGGTGACGCAAGGAAAGTTTCTGGGCCTGCTCTGGGCCTTCATTGCTGTCATTATCGTATTATATTTTGGGGTATTGCTCAAATTTGAAATTATCCGTGTCCTCGCCATCCTTTTCTTCAGCGTCGTGGGCATCGGGGGAAGCTACCTGGTCGCGTGGTTTGGAATCCGGGTCAACACCTTTGCCAACTCGCGGACGGCGTTCGCAAGCCTGCGCGGCAAGGCGTTTCCGGTTTACGAAATCCCCGTCCAGGCTGGCATGAGCGTGGGCATGATGCTGATTAGCGTCGAGTTGCTCATGATGCTGATTATCCTCCTCTTCGTTCCGGGCGATTTTGCGGGCCCGTGCTTTATCGGTTTCGCCATTGGCGAGTCGCTCGGCGCCTCGGCGCTGCGCATTGCGGGCGGTATTTTCACCAAAATCGCAGACATCGGGTCCGACCTGATGAAGATTGTTTTCAAGATCAAGGAAGACGACGCGCGCAACCCCGGCGTCATTGCTGACTGCACAGGCGACAACGCGGGCGATTCGGTGGGACCGACCGCCGACGGATTCGAGACGTACGGCGTGACCGGGGTGGCGCTGATCACCTTTATCCTGCTTGGGGTCAAAGATCCGACGATCAAGGTCCAGTTGCTGGTGTGGATCTTCGTGATCCGCGTCATGATGCTGGTGTCGGCGGCGGGCGCGTACTTCATCAGCCATGGCATCGCCAAGGTTCGGTACCGGGACGCGGCAAAGATGAATTTCGAGGCACCGCTGACTTGGCTCGTTTGGATCACCTCGATTATCTCGATTGCTCTGACCTATGCAGTCTCGGCGGTGATCATACCCGATCTGGGCAGAGACACGTCGCTGTGGTGGAAGCTCTCGACGATCGTTTCTTGCGGCACGCTGGCGGGGGCGCTGATTCCGGAGTTGGTTAAAGTTTTCACTTCCACGGAATCTCGTCACGTGAAAGAGGTCGTGAGGAGCGCCCGGGAAGGAGGAGCTTCGCTCGATATCCTTTCTGGCTTTGTGGCGGGCAATTATTCCGCCTATTACCTGGGGCTGGCCATCATGCTGCTCATGGCCATCGGCTCCTATGTCGGCATGCAGGGTCTCGAGAGCCTCATGCTTGCAGCCCCGGTCTTCGCGTTTGGACTGGTAGCCTTCGGATTTCTGGGTATGGGTCCGGTGACAATTGCGGTCGATTCCTACGGCCCCGTCGCGGACAACGCGCAATCGGTTTACGAACTTTCACTCATTGAGCAGATTCCCGGCATCCAGCAGGAGCTCAAGAAAGATTTCAGTCTGGACCCCGACTTCGGGCAAGCGAAAGATATGCTGGAGGCGAATGACGGGGCGGGGAACACGTTCAAGGCCACGGCCAAGCCGGTGCTCATCGGCACGGCGGTGGTGGGGGCGACGACCATGATCTTTTCGATCATCATGGCGCTCACGTTGGGCCTCACCGCCAATGTGGACAAGCTCTCCTTGCTGCACGCGCCCTTCGTGCTGGGGCTGGTCACGGGCGGCGCCGTGATCTATTGGTTTACGGGAGCCTCGACCCAGGCCGTGGCCACCGGGGCGTATCGCGCCGTGGAGTACATCAAGGCCAATATCAAACTGGAAGGCGTCGAAAAAGCCTCGGTCAAGGACAGCAAGAAGGTCGTCGAGATCTGCACGCGGTACGCGCAGAAAGGCATGTTGAACATCTTCATCGCCGTGTTCTTCGCGACGCTGACATTCGCCTTCGTCGAGCCTTTCTATTTCGTCGGTTACCTGATGTCGATCGCTGTTTTCGGACTTTATCAGGCGATCTTCATGGCCAACGCCGGCGCCGCGAGGGACAACGCCAAGAAGATCGTGGAAGTCGAGCTCAAGGAAAAAGGCACGGAGCTTCACGCCGCGACCGTCGTCGGTGACACCGTGGGCGATCCGTTCAAGGACACCTC